>JAKBQO010000072.1 GCA_021835185.1 Thermoplasmata archaeon | reverse complement strand
CAACAACGACCTCTTATTTCTCGGCATCAACAGCACGGCAGCAAGGCCGGAATGGATGATACTTACTGTACTGCCTGTTCCTCCAATTGATGTCAGGCCTTCAATTACACTGGAAACTGGAGAGAGAAGCGAGGATGACCTTACACACAAACTTGTGGATATAATTAGAATATCACAGAGACTGAGGGAGAGCAGGGATAATGGTTCGCCACAGTTAATTATTGAAGATTTATGGGATTTGTTACAGTATCATATTACTACATATTTTGATAACCAGACTGCAGGGATACCTCCAGCCAGGCACAGATCCGGGCGTGCTTTAAAGACACTTGTACAGAGGCTTAAGGGAAAAGAAGGCAGGTTCAGGGCAAACTTATCCGGTAAGAGGGTAAATTTCTCATCCAGAAGCGTTATCTCACCGGAACCGTTCCTTTCCATGAATGAGGTAGGAATACCTGAAGTAGCAGCAAGGGAACTTACAGTTCCTGTCCTTATAAACTCCTTTAATATAGATAAAATGAAGGAATGGATAAAAAGAGGTACTGCACCCAGAACTCCTGATGGAAAATATTTAGCAGGCATAAATTACCTTATAAGGCCGGATGGCAGAAGAATAAAGCTTACAGACCAGAATGCTGAAATAAACAGTGACCGTATTGATATAGGATGGACAGTAGAGCGCCAGATGACAGAGGGAGATATTGTGCTGTTCAACAGGCAACCTTCACTTCATAGAATGTCCATGATGGCACATGCAGTAAGGGTTCTCCCGGGAATGACGTTCAGATTTAATTTATCAGATTGCACCCCATATAATGCTGATTTTGATGGGGATGAGATGAATCTGCACGTTATACAGAGTGAAGAATCAAGGGCAGAAGCCAGGATAATCATGAAAGTACAGGAACAGATCATGTCACCCAGGTTTGGTGGGCCTATTATAGGAGCCATACATGACCACATAACATCACTTTTCCTCCTTACGCACAATAATCCTCTGATCAGTGAGGATGATACACTGCATACAGTTTCATATATTGAGTTTGACAGGCTTCCGGAACCGGTTATAAAAGACGGCAAGAAGTATTACCATGGCAGGGATATTTTTTCGCTTATATTGCCTGAAGGATTAAATGTTAAATTCAAAAGCCATCTATGCGCAGGTGCCAAGGATAAATGTGAATATGAGGATGATCCTGCAGATACGTATGTTGTTATCACAGATGGAAAACTGGTTCATGGAACAATTGATGATGAAGCAGTTGGGCCATTTTCCGGTGTTATAGTTGATAAAATATTCAGAAATATAGGACCACAGGCAGCTGCAAAATTTATTGATAGTGTAACAAGGCTTGCTGTTGGGTTTTTGAGCCACAGGGGCTTCTCCACAGGTATCAAAGACTATGATATACCGAAGGATGCTATTTCCAGAATTCAGGAAATATCCAATGAAACACTTGAAAAAATAGAGAAACTGGTGGATGCTTTCAGGTCAGGACAGTTACAGCCGTTGCCCGGGAGATCCGTAGAGGATACCCTTGAAGTTGAGATACTTAGTAGCACAGGCGGTGTCAGGGATGAATCAGGTAAAATTGCATCACAGTATCTGGGGTTAAATGATCCGTCCGTTATCATGGCAAGATCCGGTGCAAGGGCAAAAATGCTTAATATAGCAGAAGTAGCCGGAATGGTAGGGCAACAATCAGTCAGGGGAGGCAGGCTCAACAGAGGATATGCGAACAGGACACTTTCACATTTCAAGGAAAATGATCTTGGAGCATATGCAAGGGGATTTATTAAATCCTCATACAGGGCAGGTTTAAATCCCACAGAATATTTCTTCCACAGTATCGGAGGCAGAGAAGGACTGGTGGATATAGCAGTAAGGACATCAAGGAGCGGCTACATGCAGAGAAGGCTTATCAACGCTTTCGAGGACCTCAAGGTAAATGAAACTAGAAGAGTTGAAGACACAATAGGTTCAGTTGTCCAGTTTAAATATGGAGAAGACGGCATAGACCCGACCAGAAGTGATGAGGGCCAGACGGTTGACGTAGATTATGCAGCATATGATGAATTTGGTGATGAACAATGATGTCACTGGTATGGAGAGATACAAAGAAGAATGTTGAACAGATCGCACAGAATGCACCGTGTGGCTATGCAATAGACTATATGCCTGAAGGAAAATTTGACACCGCTTATATTTCCACTGACAAAGTGAATGTTGATTATGAGGTAAAAATATCAGGTATTTCAAAATATGAACCTGCCGATGACCTTATTTTCAAAAGGAAAACAGGCCTTAAAGCTATACTGAAAATAGATAGCATAAGAAAAATTGACAGGGTACCTATCAGTGAATTTGATATGGAAAAAGGTTTTAAGGAACTTACCTCATTTGCCATGGGGGAAAAATTCCAGGTGGATTACAAGGAAAAAGAGGCATTCCACCTTTCCACTGAAGCAACAAGTATTATGGAAGATGCAGAATCACGGGGATATAAAATTCCTGTTTCAATAGCAAATAAACTTGTAAAATACAGAAAAGCTTTTCCTGACAGCAAATATGAGAAACTTCTTGAAAGGGTTGACAAAGAATTAAGAAAAAGGGAAATAGACCCATTCGAGGCTGTTGGAATTATTGCTGCGCAGAGCATAGGTGAGCCCGGTACACAGATGACAATGAGAACGTTCCACTTTGCAGGAGTGGTAGAAATGAACGTTACCCTAGGGCTTCCAAGGCTTATTGAGATCGTGGATGCGAGGAGAATACCCAGTACTCCATCAATGACTATATACCTGACAGAAAAATACAGAAAGGATGAGAATAAAGTCAGGGAATTAATCAAGAATCTGGAAAATACCACTATAATAGACGTTGCCGAAATTGTAACTGATGTGGGCAATATGGAGCTAACGATCAGGATGGACAGCAATAAGAGCCGTGACAGGCTTGTGTCTATAGGTGATATACTCTCTGCCCTTGAGAAGAGAAAGGGAATAATTTTCGCTCAGGTTGATGATAGCAATATTTCCATTAAGCTTCAACAGGAATCGTTTAAGTCACTATACCAGGTCCAGGAACAGCTAAAGTCAACCCCCATAAAGGGAGTTAATAAAATAAGCAGGGCCATAGCAAGGATAGACCCGAAGGAAGATGCATGGGTAATTTATACACAGGGGTCAAACCTGCGGGAAGTACTGAATATTGAAGGCGTAGACTCAAACAGGACAACTACAAATGACATAATAGAAATAGAAAACGTCTTTGGTATTGAAGCTGCTAGAAATGCTATATATCGTGAGGCAGAGAATACACTTAGCGAGCAGGGGTTGAATGTTGATAAAAGGCATTTAATGCTTGTAGCTGATATGATGACCTTCTCAGGTGCGGTAAGGGCTGTGGGAAGGCAGGGAATTTCAGGACGGAAGAGCAGTGTCCTTGCAAGGGCAGCCTTCGAAATTACGTCAAAGCACCTTCTTAAAGCAGGGCTTCTCGGTGAAATAGATCCTCTGGCAGGCGTTGCTGAGAATATTATAGTAGGACAGCCTATAACACTGGGGACCGGTGCTATAGACCTTGTCTACAGGGGAAATAAAAAATAAAGGGATACCATGAATGAAATAACACTGGATAATCAGACAATAGGATTTATAAAATTATTTGAAAGCTATACTAGAACTAACGTATTTGAATGCCTTGAAAACGAAGAGATGGTCCTCTTTGTTGTAGGTGAGCACAAACTGGCAGATATTTTTAAAAAACATGAAAATATAATTGCAGATTTAAAAGCAAAGATCAACAAAAGGATAGTCATGGCAGAGTTTTCCCCTGACCTTCTAACATTTACAAAGAATTTATTTTACAGGTATGGGGTAAATGAGATTAATCTCATATGGAAGGACAATATAACAAACATTTTTGTAGGAATAGCTCCGGAAAATATAGGTAAAGCTATCGGCAAAGATAGCAGAAACATAAAATTAATGAGGGATGCTATTTCCAGGTACTTTAAAATAAAAAATGTAATAATAAAGCAGAGATAAATTTTTTAAAGTTTTAATTTATAATATCCTGAAATAAGTTTCTTAATTAATTTATATAAATTTTGAGTGCCGTTCAATGCCAGTATAAAATATCATAGAAATTTAAACGTAAAAAAAGTAAAATATATTAAATTGTAATTATTAAAAAAAAATTATTTTTGCCCTGCGGTAGTGGTAACATCCTCTTCCTGGATATACTGTGTTCCTGATTCTATTATATCGCTTATTTCCTCTGTCCTGTAGCCAGACCTTATGGATATCAGATAGAATATAATGGCTACTATTATTACCACAACAAAGTCATATGGGTATGGAAGAGTATTTGTTCCCCCATAGTCTCCTTCTCCAAGGTATGATAAAAGCGTTAAGACCAGTATAAATCCAGGTACCCACCATCCAGCTTTGATATTTTCTTTCGTGAATACGTTCTCCACTTTGTGTGTTGCCAGTATGATCAGGTAAACCACAATGCCCAGGAATATTCCTATTGCTAGGTACGGTATTGTAGGCCATCCTGACCAGTATACTATAAGTGTGGCACCGATGAAAGCTATAGGGGCAAGTATTTTGGCAAATGGGAGTTTAAATGGCCTTTTCAGTGCATCCGCTTCTCTTCTCAACACCATCAATGCTGATCCTCCCACTATGTATGTGAATGCCGTGGCTCCGGTTATTAATCCTACAAGGGCATACCAGCTCGGGAATGGAGCAAGGAATATAATACCGATGATCACAGATAGTATTATCGGCAGAACAGGAACATGGGTCTTTTTGCTTACAACTGAAAGCTGTTTCGGGAAATATCCGATTTCAGCTAACCCGAACAGGGTTCTTGTTGAAGTTCCGGCGTATACATTAAGTGTACCGGCTGGAGATACGTATGCGTCTGCGTATAATACATAAGTCAGGACAACAAGTGCAAATATTCCAGAGCTTTTTGCAAGGAATGCAAATGGCGCTGCTACAACACTGGCTGCATATGTGGTGGGGGTTGATGATACAAGCCCGAACCATCCTCCGGCTGCTGCAAGTTTAGTTGGGTCTATAGCCCCTATAAAAACAACCTGCAGCAGGACATATACAACAATACCTGTCAGCACAGAGAAAATTGTGGCTCTTGGAATAGACCTCTGCGGCGTTTTTGCCTCTCCTCCATAATCAAGTGCCTGCCTGAATCCCAGGAACGAAAATACTATCCCATCCGTTGAAACAGCTTCAAATATTGTTGCGCTGTTGTTTCCTGGAAGGAATCCACCGAGTGCTGGTGAGGTGAAGTTTGAGGTGTGAAAAACAAGGAATGCAAGCATTACTATAGTTATTGAAGGTATTATTAATTTCCACCATGTCATACCTGTATTTGTTTTCCCCATTATCCTTACACCAGCGTAGTTTAATGCAAAGAAAGCAACTATGAGTATAGCGGCAAGCAATATTCCAAGTCCGGTTAAAAGGGCCACAGTCGCTGATGGATTTATGGGATTCGGAGCGCTATATGATAGCCCTTTAATATATGAACTCGCATATGTAATTACAGCCTCAGCTTCTATAGCTGGCACTGATACAGCCGAGAGGAAATAGGTCCACCCGAAAAACAATCCAGCTACTCCACCGTGCGAATAGTGACCATACCTGCTAATTGCTCCGGTCCTGGGTATCATGCTTCCAAGCTCAGCATAAACAAGAGCGATAAACAATACTATGACACCGCCAATAATCCATGATAGAATAGCGGCAGGTCCAGTAGTTCCTGCAGATGCTGCAGCAGCGAAAAGCCATCCTGAGCCAATTATGCCACCAAGGCTTAGGAAGTAAAGGTCCCATGTGTTTAATGCCTTCTTTAACCTCTTATCCTGCAGTTTACTATTGGCGATAACAGTTTTTTCTGATATTGAATCAGCCATGTGAGAATATTTAGCAGTTATATATAAATATTTCTTAATAAATTTCGAACATATACATAGGATGACACGGAATTTAGCAAGCAAATTTCCGAAATATTCATGGAAGAATACATTGTTTCTTGCATATCCACCGGTAATTTTATATTTAATCTAGAGAATGCTAATATAAAAGCTTAGAAATTATTATGTGCTTTAAAATACCGGAATTTCAATGTAATGGAGGATATTGCCAAAATTAATCCCACGGCATATGCAGTCTATTTGCCTGAACTCCGGTGAGATAAAGTGCATGAAATTGGATTATATTTATATCCCTGCATATGATTATGTATTATATATATGGATCATAAAATAGAAGATAATGGAGAAAATATTACGAGGGTTATTACACCCAATAAAAGAAAGGGAGAAATATACGGAATAGTTGAAAAATTATCCGGTGCATCACGCCTTACCGTTATGTGTGAGGATGGCTCAACAAGAAATTGCAGAATACCTGGCAAAATGAAAAAAAGGATGTGGATAAGGGAAGGCGACCTTGTTATTGTGAAACCATGGGATTTCCAGGATGAAAAGGGAGATATAATTTACAGGTACACAAGGACCCAGGCATTATACCTTAGCCGTAACAGGATGTTGCCAGAGATTATAGATGTATTCAATGAACGATAAAAGTGCACTGAAGCAATTAATTGAATCGGATGAATTTTCCAACAGGCTCAATCTTGATAGGAAAACATACGGCCTTGTATTTGACAGGAGAACGTTAAATGCTATTTATGAAGTTATTAAAAAATATGATATAGATTACATTGATTTTCCAATTTCCAGTGGCAAAGAATCACTGATCTTCAATGTTAAGTTAAGAAATGGGATTACCAGGGCGCTTAAAATTTATAAAATGTCTACATTAAAATTTTCCAATACCATGGAATATATAAAAGGTGATTACCGGTTTGATAAGGAAAAAATTAACCGGTCAAATCTTGTATTTGTGTGGGCACAAAAGGAGTTTACAAATCTTCAAAGCCTCAGGGATTCTGGAGTCCATGCACCTAAGCCCTATGGATTCTATAAAAATATACTTCTAATGTCCTATCTTGGGAGTTCTAAAGGGCCAGCATTGCAAATTAAAGATCTCAATGGAGGTTTTGATGAAATTTATGTTAAATTGAGGGAGGCTATATGGAAGATGTAT
>JAKBQO010000071.1 GCA_021835185.1 Thermoplasmata archaeon | reverse complement strand
GGAAAAATTGAATTTGCTGAAACGTTTTAATATTATCTGCATATAACCAGATATGAAAACCTTAAAAATTGGTGCTTTAGCAGATTCCGGAGATCTATACCCATTTATTCCATTACTGGAAAAGAAGGTAAAAAGCGACGATTTTAACCTGGAGTTTGAGTTCATTCCAACTGTGCAGGAGGTTAATGATAAAATAGTGAAAAAAGATGTTGATATATCAGTTCCATCGGCTGCACTTTACCCTTATATCCAGAATGATTACTTTATCCTTTCAAGTGCTGTTGCTTCGGCTGTTGACGGAATCACAGGAATGCCCATTCTGGCAATGAAAAAAATGGATATTGATGAAATAAAGAATTCTAAAATAATTGTCCACGGATTGAACACCACTGCCTTTAACCTGTATAAGTTGCTAATCGGGAAGTATAAGAAACTTATAGTGGTACACAGGGTCCTCGATGAGGTAAATTCCATGGTGAACGAAGACGGTGTTATGGTTGCAGTCCATGAACTTAAGGCAATGTATGACCTGAGAAAGATGGGAGTTGAACCTGTAAGGCTTGCAAGCATGTGGGAAATGTGGAAACAATTATCGGGCAACAGGCCGATGCCCATGGGAACAGTTGTCATCAACTCTGAAATTGGAGAGGAGTATGCTTTAAAATTCAAGGAATTGTACAATAAAAGCAAAAAATATGCCGAATCACATATGGAGGAAATACTGCCTGTAGATGTAAAAATTATGAGAGAGGTGCAGAATTCAGATATCAGCCTTGAAGTTATAAAGGGTACTATAGGTGCGGATGTAAAGGAATACAATGTTTCCATAGATGATGTAAAATCAGGACTGGAATTCTTCTATGAAATAATGCATAAAAAAAATCTCCTGCCCGGAGTTAAAGAATTGAGATTGATATGAAAACTACTGGAAATAACTGCATATAGAATCTATAAATAATAAGTGTACTTTCAAATTTTAATATTTTAAATAAGTGAAGGTTGTGTAGATGTATTTAAATAGATAATTATAGATAGGTATATGAGTAAAATGGCAAGAAATAAACATAAAGGAATAATAGTCCTTGTAATAATAATTGTACTGGCATTATTAATATACGGCCTTATACCAACTATTCTAAACACCAGCCCTTCTGCAATGAAAGACAATAATTCATATTATTTAGCCGGCAAGATAACGCAAGATGTAACAGTAAACGGGCAATCTGCATTCACACTGAATGACAATGGTAAATCAATTACTGTCTTGTATAACGGAACAGCATCAGTTAATTCCTTTGTACTGGTACACGGAACCTATCAGAATAGTTTGCTAGGGAGCTATATAAACAGCAGTTCAGTAACGCCCTGGCTTTACTCCATAAGTTAATTGATACCAAAATAATACATTTATGCTAATATTTGTGTTAAAGCAAAGGAATTTTTTTCTTATTTGGGCGTTGTAAAATTCTGCGATAGTTTTGAATCTGCTACATCTTCTTTTATCAGGAATTTATATTCCCAAATTGCAGAAATAAAGATGACCTGAGTTATATTACCAATTCAGATATCTCCCTTATTGCTTTAATTCTATGTTGCCCTTCATATCAATTTCATAAATTCGATAGTGTAAGTAATTGTCCGTAAATTATAAATGGTCTTGCATAATTTAAATTAGGAGATGAAAAAAATGCAAGACCAATTAGAAGTAATAAAAGAAAAGATAAAAAGTTATGGATTGAACAGAGAGAATATGAGGGATTTAAAGAAGTGGAACCTTAATGATAGATATAAATGAGGGGTATGTAACAGGAAGAAAATATATTAATATGGAGGAAATCAACAGAGAGTAAGGCTATTTACAATTTACAGAAAATAATGTACATTATCTGATTGCACAGTGTTATTCTTATTTCAAAAATTCATTCTCTCTTTTATTGTTTCCTTCAATATTCTATCCATATCTGTATTTTCAATATTTTGTTACCCCCTTGCTCAAAAGGTGTATCATTCCATGTTATTTGATGATTAAATTTGCTAGTAACAGGGGATTTATATTTACACATAATTATGTACACAACCTTCACAGATTTTATTATTTATCCTCAGGCACTTAATATCCATATATGCAATAATAGGTATCGTCGAACCGAGAATTAATGACTATATAGTTGTTTTAAAGTATAACGACTATGGCTTTAGATATTAATCAAAAACTCTGTATTGTATATGAGAACAGATTAAAATGAATAATTATTTTTATATCACCTTACTCTTTGCTTATTACAATACTACGCTTTCGAACTCAGAGCTATTAGCTAAACTGCCTAATCTAAAAGTGTCCGGATTAGAAGCAAGTCTAAAGAGAGAACAAAATCATTTTTGAAGGCCACGGAGGTATGAAGTTATTTATAAGGATAACAGAGAAGGCATAATAACATGGATGTGAAAATTGGATTGACTTTTATTTTCAAATATTCAATAATTTCTATATATCTAAAACATTTTAAAGGCATCTATAAAAGGTGTTATATGAGTTCATTTTACTTACAATTAATGGAATGGGCCCGACCGGATTCGGACCGGTGACCTTCTCCGTGTCAGGGAGACATCATACCACTAGACTACGAGCCCTCTAAGGTTGATTTGAAGATAATATATAATTTTTACCTAATAGAGATTTACTATTATATCCTGAATTGCGTTTCTATATAAACACTACCATAGAAAAAAAGAATTAAAGAAAAAAGCTCACAGAAATTAAAAATATTACATATTTTCAAATAAATAGACAACAATACTCATATAGATAGGATTAATACTAAATAAATGGTAGTTAGAGATTATTCGCTTTACATTAAAAGCCTCATGCATGAAAATAACAGAAAAAATGATGTTGATAAACCAGTTTCCATCTGGAAAGAACTGGATCGCCTGAGAGGTAGCCCGGAGAAAACAATGGTATGTATTTTCAGGACAACAGGATGTGCGTGGTATAAATTTACGGCATGTTCCATGTGTGGCTATTTTAATGACACCTCCCCTGAAATAGTGGATGAAAATCTTATGAGGCAGGTAGATACATTATATGATTCGCTTAACGATACAAAAGTATTGAAAATATTTACTTCCGGAAGTTTTCTCGATCCCAACGAAGTACACCCTGCCGTGAGGGATTACTTTATCGATAGGATGAAAGATAAGGTTGATAAATTGCTTGTAGAGTCAAGAACAGAATATATAAAACCTGAAACATTGCAACCATTTAAAAAGGCAAAGATTGACCTGAGAATAGCCATAGGGCTAGAAAGTGCAGATGACTATATTATGAAATATTCAGTTAATAAGGGAAGTACATTGAAAAAATTTATTGATGCTGCAAAAATTCTGCAACAGGAAAAAATAGAATTACGTACGTATTTATTGTTTAAACCTCCATTCATATCAGAAAAAATGGCTATTGCTGATATAGAAAAATCAGTTTCTATTGTAGCCCCATACTCGGCAGATATATCAATAAATCCAATGAATATCCAGAAGAATACACTGGTAGAGAAACTATGGAAAAAGGGACTGTACCGCCCACCCAGGCTATACTCCCTGGCAAAGATTTTGATAGACCTCGGAAGCCAGTACCCTGTCCTGTCATACCCTACAGGCGGGAATAAGGAGAGAGGAGTGCATAACGATAAATACGACGGCAAATTGCTTGACCTTATAATGCAATCTTCCCTTGACCATGATTTTGGTGAATTAAGTGATTATTATAATTCACTGGATCTGGAAGACTATAGATATGATCTGGATCTGGAAGATAAAATGTTCTTCCAGGGTGATTATATGACGCTTCTAAAACGCTTATCAGGTTCATCTATTACCTATTAATTTTTTAAGCTCATCCAGTTTTTTTTCTATATTTATTATTATTTCCATGGCCCTTTCATTGTATTTTATTGTGTCAAGAAAAATTTCGGTATTTTCATTATGTTTTATTTTTTCAATCTCGAGAAATTTGATATAGGAACCTGTTACTATATCTGTATTGCTAGCTTCAGATATGTATGAAAGTATATATGGTTTCACAAGTAGTTCGCTCATAAGATAATCATGCTCTCGGGCATTCATAGATATTATTCTGTATCCATTGAATAGTTCTTTTACCTTATCCAGTGAATCAGGAGTTGAAATATCATTAATGAAGATAATTGTCTTATTAGTTTTATAGGATTCTGGCCCGAATAATGGGTGAATACTTATTATATGCCCGGAAAATTCCTCCATGTTATACTTCATGGATGTTAAATCAACAAACCCTCTATATTCAGGAAAACTGCGGATAATATTCACTGTTTCCTCCAATGGAACTGCTAGAAGTGCAAAATCAGCTTTTGTAAGTTCAGATTGAAGTTGATCTTCATTTTCAAGGTCTATGGATGATGACCCGGGAAAAATTTTCATCAATGTTCTTCCTAAACGCCCCTCTGATCCTACTATTAATAAATGCATATTACTGTATTTCCACGGTATATATATTTGCTTTACTGGCAAGGAAATTTTCAGATATAAGCATGGAACCATCTTTTATTATTATCTCCTGATTTTCTCTTCCATCCATATATATAACAAGATCAGGCTTTTCAATAGCATTTGCTATATGGTGCCCGGCACTGATAAGGATTTTGCTAATTTCATGGTAATCGCATAGCACCACAGTGCCCGGATTAAGGATTCTGGAAAGGAGAAATATGAGATTATCCCTCTCACTTCTGTATTCTATATATTTTACTCCATTAAGAATTCTGGAATACTTTACACTATCAGCAGAGTTTCTATTTAAAACTTCATAATTTATTGAAAACTCGAAAAGCAAATTCAACACAAATTCAGTGAAATGATCGTATGAAAGGGATTTTAATATCTCTATTTCCCTCTCCCGATTTCTTATTTTCAGACCTCCGGCAACCTTACATTCCCCAATTTTACCAGCTATTTCCCTCCTTTCTTCAAGTAGTTTGATAATATCTCTGGAATTATTGTAAAGTTCATTTCTCAGGGTATCCATATTATTAATAAATTCTATCACCTATGATAGAGTATATCTATCACATATAAAAATTTTCCAATTTTAACAACAATGCATTACCATTAAACTGCTAATTCCACACAGAAAATTTAGAGGGCAAACTTTAAATTAAACAAATTTATAAGAGAAATATTGAAATTAAAAGATTTAGGGGAGAGAAAAATAATACAAACCCTTGAAGATGGCTCTAAAAATCTTGACAACAGGGACGATTGTGCAATTATAGGCTTTGGCAATTATTATGCTTTGTTATCAACGGATCTTATAACAAGGGAAACCCATTTGCCAGAAGGCGCAGAACCTTTTCTCGCCGGAAAATTTTTTGCGGCAATTAACCTGAGCGACATTGCAGCTATGGCCGGAATACCATCAGGTTTCCTTATCTCTTTATCTGTATCTCCTGAATATGATATTTCCTATCTGGAGGAATTTTACAGGGGAGTGAGGCACGAGCTGGACAAGTTTAATGTGTCTATCATTGGTGGCGATACAAAAGAAGGTTCTGATTTTACAGCAGCCGGTACTATAATAGGGAAACAGGTGCCGGAACTTATAAGAAGGCGATCAGAAATTAAACCCGGGCAATTTCTGATGGTAACAAATTCTTTAGGGTCATCGGCCGCCGGATATATTTATTACATGTATGGAATAAACCGTGAACTGGGAATCAGAAAGATGCTTGATGTTGAGCCAAGGATTAATGAAGCAATAAAAATTAGTGCCTCCGGGGCAAAATTTATGATGGACTTATCAGACGGGGTTTACGCTTCTATACATCAAATTTCAACTGACTTTGGCGTTGGCTTTAAACTATACGGTGATAAAATACCATTTGACAGGGATGTTGAAAAGGCTGCATCCATCTCCAATTTTTCAGTCAGCGACATAGCATTGTCATTTGGCGGAGATTATGAACTGATGTTTACAGTTGAAAAAAATTCCCTTGAAGAATTTATGGCAGCCATGTCACATGAAAATATAGAAGTCCATTGCATAGGCGAAACATATAACGGCGATAATGTAATCTATGATGGCAGGGCATGGGTTCCAGTAATAAATAAGGGATACGAACATTTCAACAGTATGCCACTTAATAAATAATGCCAAAAGGGTAAAACTTATATAGAAAATATTTATATAGAAGAACAAATATACTTATGATGAACCATAAAGAATATAATAGGCCCCTTGAATTCGATATAGAGCAGGTAAGGAAGAGAAATAAAATGAAAGACAGGGAAGAGATGAAGAAATATAAACAGTTATACACAGATACGATGTCTGATCTCAATGACTACAAGAGCCTCTATGTGCGCCAGCGTTCAGAGATGGAAAACTATTCAAAATACAAAGAAAGGGAAATAGAAAACATCAGAAAAAATGCTAGCAGTGATCTCATTAAGGAACTCCTGCCTGTTCTTGATACACTCGATGCCGGTATAGCCCACGACCCAAAACTGGAGCCGGTAAGGTCCCAGCTGTTAAAAGTACTTCAATCACATGGATTGCAGGTACTTGAGGTTAAAGGGACAAAATACGATCCGAATCTGGAAGAGGCTGTGGGTGTCCTGGACCAGGGGGAGGATGGAACCGTTCTTGAAGAGGTTCAGAAAGGTTATACACTTAATGGCGATGTTCTAAGAACATCAAAAGTAATAGTTTCAAAAAGGTGAAATAAAATGAGTAAAATAATAGGTATAGATCTAGGTACAAGCAATTCGGCAGCGGCTGTTGTTATTTCTGGAAAGCCAGAAACCATTCCAGCAGCAGAGGGCGTATCACTGGGCGGAAAATCTTTTCCAAGCTATGTGGCGTTCACAAAAGACGGACAACTACTGGTAGGCGAGCCTGCAAGGAGACAGGCTCTCCTTAACCCCGAGGGAACAATATACGGTGCCAAAAGGAAAATGGGAACAGATTTCAAATATAAAATATTCGGAAAAGAATATACGCCGCAGCAGATTTCAGCATTTATATTGCAGAAGATAAAAAAAGATGCAGAGGCATTTCTCGGTGAACCGGTAAACGATGCTGTTATCACTGTACCGGCATATTTCAACGATAACCAGAGACAGGCAACAAAGGATGCCGGGGCTATAGCCGGGCTTAATGTAAAAAGGATTATAAATGAGCCTACCGCTGCGTGCATGGCTTATGGAATTGATAAGCTCAAC
>JAKBQO010000070.1 GCA_021835185.1 Thermoplasmata archaeon | reverse complement strand
ATCCCATAGTATTAATAGGGAGTTTAGAAATATTTTATTACAATATGCAATATGGTAATGAATGGAAAAAATTAAACTGAATGAAAACGAATGCAAAACCATTTCAGGATACCCATGTATTGACAATTTAATGCAGGGGGGTATAGAACCAGGAATAATTACTGAATTTTACGGTGAAGGAGGGGCAGGCAAGTCAAATTTAGCCATGATATATTCATTTTCCGTATTAAAAAACAACCATTCGGTTATCTATGTGGACAGTGAGGGATTTTCCATAGAAAGATTCAGGAGCATTGCAAATAATGATATGGAATCCATAAATCACATGAACATTTACAGGGTAAAATCACTTGATGACCAGTATTTAGCATTAATAAAATCCGATAAGTTAATAGGGGAAAAAACAGAGTCCAAAAATAGTTTTGGGATTATGATTGTTGATTCATTTACAAATTTCTTTAGAATGGAAACGGGAAAGGATCCATCGGCCAGGATGGAGGGGTATGAAAAGCAGCTAAACATACTCTCTGGCATAGCTCTTAAATATAAAATTCCAGTAGTAATAACAAATCAGATATATGAGGATGTGAATAATAGCCAGTTAGAACCCTTCGGTGGATTTTTCATAGACCATGCAATGAAAGCCATATACAGGGTAGAAAAATTTCCCGGTGGAAAACGCAGGATAACAGTAGAAAAACACAGGTCAATTCCTGAAGGGACATATGCGAATTTCAGAATAGTTGATGCCGGGATAGAATGTGAGGTTTGAAAATGGGGGTAGATATATCAGGAATACTGGTAAAACATCCAACAAGTATAAAAGATAACGGTGGAATTACCGTGTCTGTTGATGCATTCAATATAATATACCAGTTCCTGAGCAGCATACGTGGAGAAGATGGAGAACCGCTTAGGGATGCATCAGGAAACATCACCTCGCACTTATCCGGAATCTTCTATAGGACAGCAACACTGTTGCAGAACAATATAAAACCCGTGTATTCCTTTGATGGAAAGCCATACAGGCTTAAGAATGAGACATTAAAGGAAAGAAAAGCAATAAAAGATAAAAATATTGCAGAATTAAATATTGCAATAGAGGCAAAGGACACCGAAAGGATAAAAAGCCTGTCATCAAGAATTAATTACATTACTGAAGGCATAGTTTTGGAGTCCAAGAAGCTTCTTGACCTTATGGGCATACCGTGGGTGCAGGCCCCCAGTGAAGGGGAAGCCCAGGCGTCCTATATGAGCCGAATAGGAAAAGTCGATTCTGTAATATCACAGGATTATGACTGTCTCCTATTTGGTGCAAAAAGAGTTCTAAGGAATTTCACCATGTACGGCAGGAGGCGAATATCTGGCACAGGCAAATTTATAAACATAACTCCAGAGATTATAGATTTGAATGAAAATCTTGAACATAATGGGATTACACAGAGCCAGCTTATTGATATAGGCATTCTCGTGGGAACAGATTTTAATCCCGGCATAAGAGGGATAGGAGCGAAAACAGGGCTGTCACTTGTAAAGAAATATGGAAATATAGAGACAGTGTTAAAGGAGAAGGGAAAAACTATAGAAAATCTGGATGAAATTAGAAATCTTTTCATGAATCCACCAACTGCAGAAGTAGGTGACCTCAAATTCCCTGCTCCAGACAGGAATGGAATAATTGAATATCTCTGTAAGGAACATAGTTTTTCTGAAAACAGAATAAACGCTATTCTTGACCAGATTGAAAAAAATTATTCAGGTGCGAACCAGTCGAACCTTGACAAATATTTCTAAGTGTGAATCTCCTGTTCAGACACCATAACCTTATGGGACCGTGGATATTCCAGGTCTATTATATCTTTCATAGTTTTCTTTAGAGATTTTTCATCTATTGTGAAGTTCTGGTTTCTAAAACCCTCCTCAATAATATTGAACTCCCCACCAGATTTTTTCACAGTGACTGTACGATCCTTCTTGAAACTTTTTATTGTCAGCATATGGTTGTCGTCCATCTTAATCAGCATGCTATGAACATGCTTATCAACACTTCTTATTGGTATCCATGGCATTTAATCACTGTTAAGTTTATTGCTTATGGGCAATATAATATTTATCAAGATTTCGGTAAGGGCCTTTTTTAAATCCATTGGATGCACTTCCGAATTAAGATATTTTGATTCAAGTTCCCTGAACGAATGTATTGTGTATGGTCCACCATGTGATTCTGACCTCTTTATTTCTATTTCTCTTGCATAATATGGAAATATGAGGTATTTCATTATATCTATTATAGGATTGTTTTCAACAATTCCCATGGGGCAGAATGCATTTTTGATTTTTCTCCTGATGTCATTATCTGTATCAGTGAGGAAAAGTGCCGATTCAGGATCGCTCTTGGACATTTTCTTAAAGTCGTCCATTCTACCCTTTCCTTTAAGTGATGAAATCAGTGGCATTTCTATGAGAACTGGTTTTTTTCTTCCCATTTTTTCTGCAATATCTCTTGCAAGCATGTACGCATGCCTCTGGTCTGTGCCTCCCAGTGCCAGATCAGAATTAAGATAAAATACGTCTGTTACCTGCATTAAGGGATATATGTATTTGCTGAAATCCTTATCCGCATCTTCCTCTGTCCTCCCCATTATGGGCAGTGATCTCCTTATCCTCAACAGTGAAGAATTTTTTGCAATTTGAAGAAGCAATTCCCAGTAATCCGGATTTGCTACCAGATCTGTGGCCCATATGAATTGAACACCCTGGTTGAGGCCTGCGTATAGCATACTTTTTCTAAGTCTTTCACCACTTTCCCTAATTAGATTGATGTCACCACCAAGTTTATCATTGACCCTTGCATGCCAGTCTGCCAGCAGGACCTTTACCCGGAAGCCAAGTTTTACCAGCTCATTTATCTTGTTTACATAGATTAATATAGCTATATGCGGAAGTCCTGAAGGTTCAAATCCTATATAGGCTTCCCTGTTTCCTGAAAATAAATCTTTTGATTCCTCAAGCGTTACTACTTCAGATGTATTGTTTTTTAAAATTTCAACACTTTCCATCTGGCCTTAATAGCGTAGTATTTTATTAATTTTTATTTTTTAAGTAGTTTATCAAGCAGAGATGAGGCTTCCTTCTTGGTCAACTCTTCGAGAGAACCCTTTTTTAATGATTTCACATAATCATCAACAACTTTTTGGTTTGAATCTTCCCGTTTTATCAGGTCATTGACAAATGAAAGCTGTTTCTTTGTTATGTTATCGTCTTTATTATACATGGATATGTAATACAACAAATGTACATAATATTATTGATGTGTTTGCTGTGGGATAACATTTCCTCTCCTGTTATTATGAGGCAACCTTTCTTTCAGGGAGCTCCTCTGGCAATTCATCCATGCTCCTGATCAGAAGTTTGTAGTGGTTCTTTTTCCTCGATATATAGCAAAGTATTCCATCTGGCTGGATCGGTACTAATAGTTGTACTTCCTGGGCAAATCTGGGGAAACAAGGATATTAATAATACCAGAGAAGAATCTCACCCTGAACAGATTAGATGTGGCAATATTCTACACAGCTGTATGACACAATCTATTCTATATGGGTCTATTTTAGAATAGTGAACCATATTTATTTAACGAAAAAATAATATATGTATGCATATTGTCATACATAATGATCGTAGACTCTATTGAAATGGAAAATTTCAAATCATACGGAAATAAACAATATATAAAAATAAACAACGGATTTACGGTCATCATTGGACCTAACGGCGCCGGCAAAAGCAATATAGGAGATGGGATGCTATTTGTCCTGGGCATAAGATCCAATAAAACTGTCAGGGTGGATAAACTGGAAGATTTCATCCACAAGACAGATCCACCGAAAAAACACTGTTATGTGACGTTGAATGTCATATCTGATGATAGTAATACGTACTCCATAAAAAGGGAACTCATTTACAACAGGGGAGAATATAAATCCAATTATTATATAAATAACAGAAGGTCAACGAGAAATGATGTTTTGAAATTGATTGATACATTTCATATTTACCTTGATGCCTACAGCTTTGTCCTGCAAGGTGATATAAATAACCTTGTAAAAATGACCGGAACTGAAAGAAGAAAGCTTTTTGAATCTATTGCAGGAATAGAAAGCTATAAAGAAAGAATAGAAAGTGCCCAGAATGATATAAATGGATTGAATGAAAACCTTAACAGCATGGATGCAGTTCTCATGGAAATAAAAACTGTACTGGACACACTTGAGGTCGACAGGGACAACGCAATCAAATATAATAATATAAACAGGGAGTTAAATGAACTTAAACTGTTCCTCAAGGTCAAAGACAGAGACAGAATAAACCAGGAACTTTCCATGTACAGAGGCAATATAGAAAGAAATGAGTCAGAAATAGAGGAACTGGAAGAAGAAAATAAAAAACTTGACCAGAACAGAGAAGAGGCTAACCGAAAGATTAAGGAAATAGAGGACAAATTGGATGCTATGGGTGGGCAGGAGGTACAGAGAATTAGAAAAATTATAGAGGAACTGAATATCAGTATTGCCGAATTTGAAACCAAGATATCTGGAGCAAAGGAAGCAAAAATAAATTCAGAATCAAGATTAAAAACCTCTAAGGACGCATATGGATTCAATCAGGATCAGCTTGAAAAGAAAATAAAAGAGAAAAAGAACTACGAATCATACCTGAGAAACGCAGAAAACACAATCAAAAAAATTAATGATGAACTTGAAAAATTCAGGCAGGAAAATTATGAAAATTCAAGAATTGCGCGGGAGATAAACGGAAGGCTGGCGGCTATAGACAGTGAAGTTCAGGAAATCAATAACCAGATTATCAATGACAGTGACATAAGTAATATAGAGCGGGAATTATCTGGATTTGCCAAGGAAACCACAATGAATGAAGAAAAAATAAAAGATGAAACTATCAAGGTTAAGGATTTGAAGTGGAAAATTGATAATCTCAAAAATAACATAAAGCAATATAATGATGAGATCAATGAAGTAAATAAGAAATTTCTGGAGGTACGAAATAAGCTGAATGACCTTGTGTCTATAAAGAATGACAATGACATAGAGATAAGGAACAAGGAAAAGGAGTTACGGGGACTGAACTTCAGAAGCAATATTTCCCCTGCACTTAGGGAAATAAATACCATGATGGAGGATGACAACGGAATTTATGGCCCCCTGAACAAGCTTATAGAGTATAAGGACGAGTATGCAAATGCAATTATGGTTGCCGCAGGAGGAAGAATGAATTCGGTGGTGGTTGATACCGATTTAACAGCCCAGAAATGCATACAGGCATTAAAATCAAAAAAATTAGGAAGAATCACTTTCATACCATTGAATAAAATCATCACGCCCAATGACAGGCAAAAGGCAGTTGAACTGGTCAGTTCACGTGATGCCATCGACTTTGTCAGGAATTTGGTAACCTATGATTCTATGTTCGAAAAGGCCATTAAATATGCCTTTGGAGATACCATACTCATGGATACGATTGAGAGGGCAAGGAAGCATATGACTGGAGTCAGAATCGTTACACTTGATGGTGATGTCCTGGATCCCTCAGGCGCTATGACAGGCGGATCAGTTAAAAATGACGAAGTGCTGGCAAATCGTCTGATAAAAGCAATATCAGAACTTGAGGAACATAATGAGATTCTAAAAAGTGAAATAAGCTTTAAACAGAGAGAGAATACAGAGATTTCTACCAAACTTGCAGAACTTTCAAGAAAAAGAGATATTTCAACAACTAATATAAATAATTACGAGGTACAGTTAAAGGAATCTGAAAATTCAATTAAAGCCTCTGAAGAAAAGATAGCGGATTTAAAAATCAGGATAAAAGATGCTGAGGAGAGAAAGAATAGCTTTGAATTCAAGAAAAACGAAATAAAAATGAAAGTGTTCAAGCTAGAAAAAGAACGGGACAAGCTATTTAAACAATTAAAAGAACTGTCTCCGGAAAATGTACAGATAGAGAAGGAGATGGAGAGTGAACTATCACAGGCAAGAAAAAGCAGGGAGAATTATTCAAATACTCTTGCCCAGATTGAGACGGAGATCAAACATTTAAGTGAAAAAAGTGAGGATTTGCAGGAAAAAATAGGGTTACTTGGGGATGATATAAGGAAATACGGTGAAATGATAGAAGAATATGGGGAAAAAGTTGAAACCATGAAATCTGAACTACAAAAAAGTAGGGAGAGAGAGAATGAGATTGATTCAAAGTCAAGGGAACTTTATAATGAAAAAACGCAGGTATCCAGTACCATAGATAAGATTTACGAGACTATAAGGAAAAACGATGATCTGATTAGCAATAAAAAAACTATAATAGCATCGTTATCAACAAAAATAGAAAATATGGCACTCCAGCTGGACACTCTAAATTATGAAATAGAAAATGGCAACATTGAATTTAAGGATTTCAGCATGAGTATCAATGAAGTAAAACAGAAAATAGAGGAGAATACCAGAAAAATAGAGGATCTTGGTGCTGTCAATATGAGGGCAATTGAACAGTATGACCAGGAATTGAATAGGTATAAGAGCACAGAGGAGAAATATAAAATCCTGCTCTCCGAAAGGAATGATCTTATTGAACTGCAGAATCAGATCATAGAGGATGAGAAGAGAATTTTCCTGGAATTGTTTGATACTATCAATACTCAGTTTCAGAAGATATATTCAAGGCTATCAGAAGGAGGTGAAGCTAATCTGGAAATTACCAGCAGAGAAGATCCACTTAACGCTGAGGTCTATATAAAGGTAAAGCCAGTCGGTAAACATATGATAAAAATAGATGCGCTCAGTGGAGGAGAGAAAAGTGTCGCAGTTCTTGCGCTTATACTTTCATTTCAGATAAAAAATCCATCACCCATATACTATCTTGATGAGGTGGATATGTTCCTTGATGGGCATAATGCAGAACATGTTGGAGAACTTTTCAGGGAGAATTCAAAAAGTTCACAGGTGGTCATGGTTTCCCTGAAAGGTGCTGTTACAAAATTTGCCGATAATCTTATAGGTGTTACTATAGATAAGAAGGGGAATACCAAAATAGTCCAGAAGAAAATAGGTGATGATCTTGCAGAGAAATGAAATACTCAAGGCAATGATAACCCAGAATGTAGGCGAAGACCTCCTTTATTATGAAGAGATCCTTAATGGTGTTGAAGAAAACATAAACTATCCTGATATTTTTTCTGAAACTGTTTCCAAGATATTCAGCCTTGTGCTTACAGGAAAACTGGATCCATGGAGTGTTAATATTTCAGAGTTCAAAGATCTTTTTGCCAGGGAGCGGAACGAGAATTTTGAAGTGGCCGGTATATTG
>JAKBQO010000069.1 GCA_021835185.1 Thermoplasmata archaeon | reverse complement strand
GCCTTAATATGTGAAATTGTTGTTTTCATACATTTCTATATCAATAATAACTATTAAATTTTATGTTAAATTTCTGTACGAATTTATCTTATTTCTGTGTTTCCATATAGTTTTTAACAATGTGTCTGGATTGCTAGTAGAAACTGACAGTTATGTAGGAATATTTAAATACTATAATGTAAACTCATCGTAATTCCTATACTTCCCGCGCATGGTTTATGGAAAGTGCAACCGCTGCTTCTTTTATTATGCGTGCCATGCTTCCATGCACAAAAATATTGCCAATCGTCCCAAAATACTGGTCCCTCACCCTGATAATATTTGCAAAATTATTCGGTACAAAGGGTTTTGTCCCTCCCATTGCGTTTTCCATTGCTGTAATCCCGGATGACCTGGCAATTATAGCCGACATAGGAATAAATCCGCCATTATCCACCAGCATTGAATCACCTGCGGCATATACATCAGGATAATCCACAGATTGCAAAAATGAATTTACAACAATCCTGGAGTTCTTTGTCTTTAATTCCTGTTTCATTTCCGGGAGATTCCCTGTAAATCCTCCGGCGAATAATGTGATATCTGAATTAAACTTTTTTGTGCCGGATACCACACAATCCTTCTTAACCTCGTCAACAGGGTTTCCAAGTTCTATATTTACCCCATTCTTCTCGAGCAATTGTGTGGCATAATCTGAAAACTTTAATGGCAGGCCAGCGAGGATACGGTTTCCAGCTTCCAGTATGGTTATACTGGCGTTCTGCATTGCTCCAGCAAGCTCCACTCCCAGATATCCTCCGCCAATTATTACTATTTTCTTCCTGCTCACCAGCTGATTGCGAAGGTAAAGTGCATCATCAAGTCCGGAAAATCCATGGATATACTTGCTCCCATTTATGAAATCATATTTCTGGGAATGGCCGGTAGCTATGACAAGTTTTTCATATGCTATATTTTTTCCATTTATATTAACAGTTTTTTCGTCCAAATCTACCCCGGTGACTTTTCCAGTATAATCAAGATTTCTATTTATTTTAGCAAAATCTATACTTTTACCCCGAAGTATATCTATGATTCTCGGAGCCATGACCATAAAAGGATTTTCATCCACAAGTTTTGATTTTCTGTTTCTCAACTTTGCAGAAATGCCTGCAATGCCTCCGCCTATAACAACAATTTTACCAGCCATGAATTCCCGTCTGTTATCTCCAATAATATTATTAATTTTTGCAGTTAGAACGGAATTGAATTTTACTCCAATTTCCAGGGCCATCCTAGAATTCAGAACAGGGTGCACATTGCGATCCGCTGGCAGGAAGCACACATTATTTAATCCCATTTTATAGAATTACATTTTACCCTTTTCTCGTTTATTACTGGCTTCTGGGAGACCAGCAAGGGGCAATGAACACTATATATCCATATCGTGCTAATGAATTATAGATATTTTTTAAATATTAGAAAATGATTAGTGAGTATGGATGAAAACGATTTAAACGAACTTAAATATATTTTTTCTTACCTTGTGGATTCGTTTTCATATGAGGTTGAAAGGGATAAAAAATCAGGCGAAATAGAAAATACGACCAGGCAGCTGGAAAATGACAAAAAAGCTATAGATAAGATGAAGAAAAGTATGAGAGAAAACATGGATGAATTTGTTGTAACTTACAATGATTTTAAAGCAAATGAAGAAAAAATTATGGATTATATCAGTTCTGTCACTGATCAGTATTATACAAAACATTCCCAGGACATACTTTCAACAATTTCACAATTAAAGCATGAAATGGAAAAGTACATTGAAAATGGCATAAAGGCTATGAACCAGTTTTTTTCATTAAACCCACTGACTATACTGAACTCATCCATAGAAATATCGGCAGGCAAAGATGCATTTGATATAAGGCAATATATACAGTGCAGTTATGGGATAAGCTATATATTTAGGCTGGAACCGGGGCTAAGCCAGTTTATGAAAAACCCATATTTTTCATCACTCTATACAGGAATTAAAATTCCAGTATTAATCGCTGGTGATGGCAGTGTAAATTATGAAAACCTGGATAGCTATAAACTTTCAGGCGCAAAACTATCTGAAAATATTCTTGACTGCAGTTTTTATAATGAAACCTCAGGGAATACTATTGACTTAAAATACAAAATCAGCGGACCTGATACGGAAATTGTTTTTACGAGCAACGGTGAGAAGGCTAAAATAACGGAGAACTATGATTTTATGTCCCATATGGATGTAAAGATCATGGATGATGCGCTTGGCAAACTCGCAAAGGAAATCACCGGGTTAACGGAAAAAGATAGGCAACTTGTATCACTGAGGATTGACGGGGAAGAAATACTTCCTACCATGTCATTTGAAAAAGTATTTTTTAGAATAATTAAATCAGATTACATTAAATCACTGGTAAGGGAATTGCCCGAAAACTGTGAAAACTGTGAAAATCCCGATAGCATTTCAAAGGAACTTATAAGGCACAGGATACACATAATAGGGAAAGATGAAGATTATATATTATCAACTCTTTTTGGATGATTTTCTAAATAAGTGTGTAAAATCAGGGTTGTAAAGATATGATTTTTTGTCGGAGTTATATGATATATTCCCGCCTACCATTATAAGCGCCTGTCTGTTTATCCTGTTTTCAAACAATGAATGTTCAAGCCCGTTAATTGTTGTTTCTATTATCTTCTGGTCAGGCCATGATACCCTGTATGCTATTACTGCCCTGTCATCGCCTTTATAGCCGCCCTTAATCAGCTTCTCCGTTACTGCCCTGGCATTGGATGCACTGAGAAAAATTGCCAGTGCAGTTTTGTGTGAAGCAAGAATATCAAGTTCCTCATTTTCAAAATGTTCTGTTCTCCTGGGCACCCTTGTTAAAATTACCGACTGGGTGGTACCCGGGGATGTTAATTCCATGCCCATGCTTGCCGCAGCCGCGAATACAGAACTTATGCCCGGAATAATTTCATATTCCATTCCATTGCTGTTAAAAAACTGGATCTCATCATTAATCGCACCGTATATTGAAGGATCCCCGCTGTGTAACCTTGTTATATCAAGGCCCTCGTCATAATATTTTTTAACAAGCATGTTTATCTGTTCTATGTTAAGCGTAGATGTCTTTACAATTTCCTTTGCCCTGCTCTCACTGAAAGTTTCAGGGCTTACAAGGGAGTCAGCATAAATTATTACATCGGTCGAATCTATAATTTTCTTTGCCTTTACCGTTAAAAGCTCGGGGTCTCCGGGCCCTGCACCAACTATGTGTATCGTTTTATCACCACTATTGTCATATAATCCTTTATATCATCAATGTTATTATAAATTATTTCCTTTTCAGTTGAAACATAGCTCATAATATAATAATTGGTGAGCTGATTTTTTTTAATGATTTCCTTTATAATTTCTCTTGCCCTTATTGCCTTAAATATTACTACATTTCCATAGGACATAATTTTTTCTTCCATATAGCTATAATCCTTTACTGCCGGGAGCACCAGGAGCGGTTCATCCTTGGTAGCTAAAATAATCTTCATTGCAGCTGATATGCCATTCATGGAGCTGATTCCTGGAATGACATCAAATTCAATATCAATATATGGCATTATGTCAAGGAATGTGCTATAAAGCATCGGTTCTCCCTCAACAGCGTATACAGATTTAAGATTATCCCTGCTTGCTTTCATTATCATACCTGCGTATTCCCTGCTCAATGCGGATATTTTTTCGCTTCCAATTGGAAATTCTAATTCCCTCATGCGATTACTATTGACGCCCATGGACTTCAGGATATTCTCTGCAGAGTTTAACGATGTTTTCGGATAAAATACAATATCTGCGTCCATTATGGCTTTATAGCCCTTCATGGTTATAAGTTCAGGGTCACCTGGCCCGAGCCCTACAACCTTAAACAAACTCATTTTTTCACCACCTTTACAATGTAAATTTGATCAAGAGGCTCAAACCTTGTGTACACTGATACTGGCTTGAGCCTGGAGATATTTACCTGTTTCACATCAAATTGCAAGTTATTTTCTTTTATATAATTCATCATGGCATAGAAATTTTCCATTGTGGTTATATTCGCAACCATCCTGCCTCCATCTTTAAGCCGGACATAACAATACTTAACAATATTTTTAATATTTCCTGAGGAACCACCGATAAATACAGCTTCCGGGTCTGGAATTCCATCCAGTGCTTCCGGTGCCTCTCCATTTATTATGTTAATATCAGTAGAAAATTTCCTCATATTTTCATCTATGAAATTGCAGAGAGCCTTATCTTTTTCTATTGCAAAAATATTTCCATCGGGGTTTATCAGGGATGCATATATGGCAACAGATCCTGATCCGGAGCCCACATCCCACATTGTGTCTCCGTTATTTAAATCAAGTTCAGAAATAGAGATTTCACGTATCTCTTTTTTTGTAATATTATTGTTTTTTCTTAAAAGCACTCCATCATCTAGCAGTGAAATTTTGCCATTGCCATCTTTAATTAAAATCATAATATTCAAATCATTGAATTCTTTGCCTATTAATTCTTTAATTTTATATTTAGAAATAGACTCATCTTTATATCCAAGCCTTTCCAGAACATATGACGAGTAATCCACCAGCCCGAAACTGGTCATGTATTCAGCTATCCTTGATGGTGTGTTATTTCCATCAGTGAATATTGCAATTTTCCTTTTATTCCTTATTTTCTGTGCGAGACCTTTTATTTCCCGCCCGTGCAAACTTATTGCCACCATATGGCTTGCATCCATCCCCAGCCTGGAAAGGGCCACCTGCAGTGAGCTTACTTCCGGGACGATATAGATATCACCGGAATCATAATGTTCCGTTATATACTTCCCGATGCCAAAAAATAAAGGGTCTCCGGATGCTACAACTGTAACTGTCTTATTGTCTGCCAGTGTATTTGCCAGATCTCCTGTAAACTGTTTCATAGAACCTATATTAAAAATCTGTGCTGGAGTTTGTGGGATTAATTCCAGATTGCGCCTGCCTGAAAATATTACCTGGCTTTCCATAATGCACTTCTCCGCCTCTGGATTTATTGGCCTTCCAGGAAAAACACCGACTATATTAATTCTTTTCATCCCCGTCACCAAAATACGACATAACTTTGCTGTACAACCCTTCATATGGATATTCAATCCTTATTACTCCAGCTCCATCCTTTACCTCTATTCCTTCCGGCAAAGTATCTGATTGCCCACCTATTATTACAAGATCAGATTTTTTAACATAATCATCTATATAGCTTCCCATTTCCAGAGGCTTTACCTTCACAGCCTGCAATTCCTTTTCTTTCCCGGAACCTATCCACGTATAATCATTTCCAGATTCTGAAATATCAGTGGTATCAAATATTCCGTAACTTTGAAGCAATGCTTTCCCGGTTGAATCTGTTGCAATTTTTCCCAGCCATCTCAAATCAAATCCACTGGAGCGGAGTATATCCATTAACATATCCGTGTAACAGCCATAAAATGCAATATTTTTCCTATAAAGCTGCGCAGTTTGCATATTGCCCGGAAATACATCTGCGCAGCGTATCTTGAATACAGTAATCCCTTCATTTTCCAGATCATCTGTATCCGGGGCATACAGATCATAGAAGAGTGTTACAATTTTCCCTGAATAAATTCTATGCTCTGATCTGGAGAACTCTTTATGGTATTGTACAACATCACCTATAACTATGAGCGAGGGTGAATCATCATATGAATAGTCTATGTCTCCAAGTTTTCCTGTATATGTCTTCTGGTAATTGTATGTTCCATTTTCTATCAGGGCTATAGGCAGGGCAGGGTCATAGCCCGATGACAGGAGCCTTGATACTATATCTCTCAGATTGTGGGCACCCATGAATATAACAAGTGTATACATTCTGCAGTTAAAGGTGCGGCAATCAGGTATATTTAAATTTTCCACACTGTTGCCCGTTGTTACAAGTACTCCATGATTTACATTTCTATGGGTCAGTGGAATTCCCGCAGATTCCGGAACCCCTGTCAGGGATGAAATGCCCGGTATAATCTCATATTCTATATTATTTCTAATCAATTCCTCTATTTCTTCTCCCCCGCGCCCGAAAACAAATGGATCGCCTCCCTTTAGCCTGGCCACGGTCCGGTATTTTAATGCTTCATTTACAATAATTTTATTTATTTCTTCCTGGGATATCCGCTTAACGTATGGTTTTTTACCCACATAGATTTTTCTGGTGCCAGGAGTGGCATAATCAAGTATTTCAGGATTTACAAGGTGGTCATATATTATGGCATCAGCATTTTTAATAATTTTAATTGCCTTAATTGTAAGCAAATCTTTGTTTCCCGGGCCACACCCTACTATATACGCTTTTCCCATCTATCAGATATTTTATTCTAATATATGTTTTTACTTATATTTTTCCGCCGGGCACAGTCTGTATAGCAATATATATGAATATTCTAATCCCTTATTCCTGCCACATTCCATCGTTCTAGATGTTAGAGAGATGCATCCATCTTTTTCATTGCTTCCATCCCAAGCTTCATAGCCTTGAGGTTTATATCGAGCATCTTCCCGCTGAACCTATCATTCAATGCCTCAATTATGCTTTTTTCATCGACTGGAAGTATCCCAAGAGAAAGCACTGCACCTATCATAACTGTATTGGCTGATCTGAATGAGCCTGCCTGGTTGCCAATATCGCCAGCATCAATTTCATAGATCTTTTTTATGCCGGGGATAAGCAATGCCATGCCGTTGACATCAGGATATTCTGCATCTTTCAGGCTAACAGATATTGGCGTTATTTTTTCCTTATTCATAATTACCCTGGCATCACTGTTAATTGTGCTTAAAATTCTCATAGTCTCAATCGGTTCAAATCCAAGCACCAGATCAAATTTTCTTCTGGGGGAAATAGGGCCGTAGGCATCACCAATCCTTACTTCTACATTAACTGACCCACCACGTTGCGAGAGACCATGTATTTCAGACATTACCACGTTAAGCCCCATTTTAATTGCAGCCTCCGATATCAGTGTGCCGGCAGTGATAATCCCCTGCCCACCCACGCCTGTAATAATAATATTAAACGTCTTCATTGTGCCACCTCTATAGCTTTAAACGGGCAAACATAAGGTTCAGCACATACACCACAACCATCGCATATATTGGAATCTATTTTAATATTTCCACCTTCTATCGATATGGCAGGGCATGCAAAATTTTCCACGCAATTCATGCATTTGCCGCATTTGTCCTGGTTAACAGTATATGTGATAACTCTGTGAGTTTTCTGCATTGCTTTGTCCCTAAGGATTGCACACTCCCTGCGTGCCACAATCACAGAAAGCGTATTTTCTCTCAATGCCTTTGTTACTGCCTTTAATGTTTCCTTTAT
>JAKBQO010000068.1 GCA_021835185.1 Thermoplasmata archaeon | reverse complement strand
TAACTTTTCAATAGATTCCTGCAATTATACTGGCATGCAGGTGGATTCAACAGAAAACTCATATTTTCAGGGAACAATATGGAGTAATACAAAGGATTATAAGGGAATCAATAACACATGTGGGCTCCTGATAGGGAAATATAGCAAAACACCCAGTAGGAATATAAGAATGAATCTTAGAATCATTGACAGTGGGATAACGGGTTTAGCCATATCGAACACCAGGAACATCTATATTGATGCTATTATTTCTAACACGAGTGGGAACCAAATAGAAACTGGCATAAATTTTGGCGAAAATATAGAGAATATAGATATAACTGGAATAATGGATAAAATAAAAACTCCATTTACAGGATATATAAAAGGCAGGAATAGTATGATTGTTATTGATCCTTGAAAACTGGAAAATCTATCGAAGATTCCCTCGGTGTTCTATTAAGAAAGAAAACTGGCACTAAAAGCATGAACTGGAAAAACCCCCAGAATGCCGTTATATAGTTATAAAATCCACCTCTGTATACTAAAAGGATGGAAGCTGTGAACACGGCAACCATTATTATGATCTGCGGAGAAAATTTGTACCAGGGCATCTTTCCCCCTGTACGAGCAGTGGTAAATGGTTTTTTTTTCTTCATTATAACGCTTAATGTCACGGCTATGCTTAGGGGAAACAATATAAGGTTAGCAGCCATATTATAGAATACATACTTTTTAGGAGCTCCCTTATCTATATGTATCATGACGAAAGTAAACATTAGAATAACAGTATATGGCATCCATGCCAGAAGGTAGAGATAGGTATTCATAACCAACAGCCTTACACCGAGAATGTCAAGTATAGGTGCAAGTAGGAACATGAGGTAAAACCATCCAAACAAATACCAGGTAGATGTGGCAAGCCAGTCAATTTTCATCTTAGCACTATACTGTTTGTTGAATAGAATTTTCTTGAAGATTTTAGGCATAAGTGCTAACGATCCCATTGACCATCTCCGCTGCTGGTTTAAGTACCCTTCCATTGTGACCGGTGCACGGCCAAACACAAGTTTCTTATTATAGTATAGACCCTTATAGCCCTTCGAAACCAGATTCACTGATGTGGCAATATCTTCAACGAGGTTCGTTTCATCAAAATATCCCACGGCAGCCAATGCGGATTTTCTGTATATTATATTCGTGCCACAGGAGAAAAGGTTGCCTATAACACTCTTTCCCTCAGTCAGTATCTCGTAAAATATAAATTGCTGTGCTTCGGCCATCTCGGCCAATACACTGGCATCCGTATTCACATAGTACTGTGGAACCTGAACAAAAGCCGCATCTGGATTACTGTCAAGTAAACCACTCGTTTCTCTTACAAAGTCTGGTGCAGGCATCTGGTCAATGTCTATTACGGCAACATACTCCTCAGGGATTATTTTAAGTGCGTGGTTCAAGGCTCCGGCTTTATACCCCGATCTATCAGTTCGATGTATGTACTCAGCCCCTAACTTTTCTGAAAGTGCCTTGATTTCAATGGAACTGTTATTTGTTGAATCATCAAGTACATAGAGTTTGGCCATCTCATTAATATTACTGTTTATTGCTATTAAGTTCGTAGTGGCCATTTCGGGGTCTTCATTGTATATGGGCACCAGAATGGCTACTTCGTCCCTGCGTGCCATCAGAAAATTATTTGTAATAGTTGGCTTGTAATTATATTTGCTTCGTCTAAATCCTAGCATAAACGACAGACTCTGGATGCCGAAAAAAAACGTTGCCATCCAGAAGAAAAGTGAAAAGAAATCATCCACGAAATTTCCACGATGCAATATTGTAAGGGCATATATCGATGAAAAGATCCCAATAAATATGAAAATTACAGTTGAGAAGGTTAACACATTCATCACATAATAGTATTTTCCCATCGCAGGTTCTGGTTTTTGCTTTTGTTTTATATTCACGCCTTTTTTCATAATGCAAATATTAATTCATATATAAAGCTATACTAAGAATCTTCAGGTATCCCATTATCCCTTCAGGATAAAAATATTAATAAGGCTTCATTTAATGTTTATCGGTGTATTGTGTAACTATTAAGGATAAACAGGTATCGAATTATGAAAATATATACCAGATTCTTAAATTAAAGGTTGACTCCATATTTGTTATAGATTATGATGCTATAACACACCGATATTTGAACCTGAAATTATATGACGAGCTTGCTAAATTTTTTGAACTGACAGTGATGAACTACCCCGAGACTGAAAATGACCTTATGGATACCATTATAAACGGGGCATCTGTGGTTGTCATAAACAATAACCTCACATACAATAGAATAGCTAAATATCTGGACTTCACACAGAATATTGCAATGAAATACAAATACATAGACACATGCATTTATTTCTCAGAGAAAGGTGGCAATATGTACCTTACTGACAAGGAGATAATGCTCCCATATACTCTGGCATATAGCTGTAATGGTTTTCCAATAAAAAATTCTGTCCAGCTTCAAAACTTTCCGACAAACCTTATGGATTAGAATAATTTAGATATTATGAATAACTTTAGATACATATGCAATTTGACAACCACATAGGAATAGATTTAGAAAATCCGTTTATTCTTGCCTCAGGCATACTTGATGAAAATGGATATACAATAAAAAGAATTCTTAAATCTGGTGCTGGAGCCGCAGTGACTAAATCTATAGGATCCGAGGAAAGGAGGGGATTTGATCCACCAGTAATATATAAGGAAAATAATTCAGCAATCAATGCAATAGGGCTTTCAAATCCCGGCATAGAAAATTATGGACAGGAAATGAAAATAGCTATTTCTTCAGGGAAACCTGTCATAGGAAGTATTTTCGGCCAGACTCCAGAGGAATTTGCCATGCTTGCAAAAAAAATGCAGTCGTACGGTGCCTCGGCAGTGGAACTTAATCTCTCATGTCCCCATGTGAACGGTTACGGGATGGAGGTTGGATCTGATTTTGAACTTGTTGCTGCAATAGTATCAGAAGTAAAGTCCAAGGTAAATATACCTGTATATTCAAAACTTTCACCAAATACTTCTGATATGATAAAACAGGCAACAGCCGCAGAGAAATCCGACGCTTACGTGCTCATAAACACAATAAAGGCCATGAAGATCGATATACATGCAAGAAAGCCCGTACTGAGCAATATATACGGAGGGCTCAGTGGAGAATCTATAAAACCAGTGGGTATAAGGTATGTATATGAGGTTAAAAAGATAACTGGCAAGCCCATTATTGGGGTGGGCGGTATAACTACCTTTGAGGATGCACTGGAGTATATGATGGCAGGGGCATCGGCAGTACAGATAGGCACGGCAATTTCTCAAAATGGAATAGGGATATTTAATAACATGTCCAGAGCATTGAAGGAATATATGGAGAGTAATTCAATAGACGATATAGGGGAAATCATAGGGGTGGCAATTCAATGAAATATTTTATAATAGCAGAAAACAAAAGAGAATCCCATAATGTAAATACACTGGTTTTCCATGATGATATTTCCATTGTTCCCGGGCAATTCATAATGGCGTGGGCTCCACGGATTAATGATATACCGCTTTCATTTTCATCGATTTCAGATCCTAAAGCTATAACAATAAAGGTTTATGGTGATGCATCCGCGTATCTTGCCGGATTAAGGCCAGGTGACAGATTATTCTACGAGGGCCCATACGGAAATGGCTATGATATAGTCCCTGGAAAAAAATTGCTTATAGGTGCCGGTAGCGGCATCGCATCATTGATGCCTTTAATAGATGGCAACACAACTGGTGTAATATCCGGAAAAACAGCCGAAGACATACTATTCAGTGACAGATTCGCTGAAGGCAAACTGCACATTGTTACAGATGATGGAACGGCAGGAAAGAAAGGGTTCGTAACCGCAGCAATGGACGAACTGGATATTGAAGATTTTGACATGATATATGTTTGCGGCCCTGAAATTATGATGAAATCCGTTTTAGATTATTTAAAGGATAAAAATGTTAACTGCCAGTTTTCCCTTGAAAGATCCATGAAATGTGGTGTGGGATTATGTGATTCCTGCTCCATAAACGGTTACCAGGTATGCCGTGACGGTCCGGTATTCTCAATAGCAGAATTAAAATCCATGGATGAATTTGGGAGGACAAGGCTGACATATTCAGGGAAAAGGGTATTCTTTTAGAAAATATTTAATAAGGCCGTACAATTATAATAATTAATGGTCGATGGAAGTATAGAGGAAGAATGTGTTTTCAACAGGGAAGGGAAATGCTATTTTTTGGAATCCAGCGTAAAAACATGCACTCTATGCTTTAACTTTAAAACCTTCCATATGATAGGCAAAAAAAGGAAGATGTATTACAACATTTTCGATTATTTAAAGGAAAATAACCTGTCTAATAATCTTTTTCCGGAAGGAAATACTGAACAGGATTCATTGAAAAATTTATAATAAATATTATATTATTCCGTGTTATCTATTCTGGATGTCATCTGATACCGACCACTTCGCCAACAAACGAACATTTCTAGCATGGATGAGAACAGGAATATCGTTGATGGGATTTGGATTCGTAATTGCAAAGTTTGTAATATTCCTGCATGCACTGGAGGGCAAGCCAACTTCAGCGTTCAGTACTTCGCTCATAGCAGGAGAAATCATGATAGTGGTGGGAATAATAACAATTGGATATGGATTCTATGAGTATTCTGCCAATGAAAAGGATATTGAGAATAATAAGTATTATTCAAGAAAAACTGAACTTTTTATTTTCACTGCAATAGTAATAGGAATGGCAATATTACTGCTTCTGTTTATAATATAAAAATTAAAATTATTTTTTAGGACGGCCTCTCAGTACTATTTCCCTGAGTTCCCTACCTACCTGCTCCTCAAGCGAATTGTCCAGATCATCCATCAATGAATTAAGGTTTTTTGACCCCTCATCGAATTCCTCTATCCATTCATCGGCGAATTTTCCGCTCTTTATTCTCTCGGCTTTTTCCTTCATTCTTTTTTTAACATCCTCATTTATCACATAGGGGCCAACAGTAAGTCCGCCGTACTTTGCAGTATCAGAAACAGCACGCAACATCCCTGAGAGTCCCTTCTCATATATCTGGTCTGTAATAAGCTTCATCTCATTTATTGCCTCGAAATAGGCCATTTCCGGCCTATAACCCAGGTCAACTATTGTCTGGAATGTAGCTCGCAGCATTGCTGTAAGCCCTCCAACAAGATCCAGCTGTTCTCCCATAAGATCTGTTTCAGTTTCTTCCTTGAATGATGTCTCAAGCACTCCTGCCTTTGTGGCTCCCAGGCCCTTGGCAATGGCAAGAGCCTTATTTAGTGCCTGTCCTGAATAATCCTGGTGCACACCCACTAATACCGGAACACCGCCTCCCTTCACAAAGAATTCCCTCACTGAAGGTCCAGGTGCTTTTGGAGCAGCCATATATACATCCACATTTTCCGGTGGCTGTATAAGTTTGTAATGTATGTTAAACCCATGTGCGAATACCAGATCCATTCCTGGTTTTATTACAGGCTTTACCTTCTCTGAATATATCTTCCTCTGCACCATATCCGGTACGAGAAATATCACTATATCTGCATCCTTCAGTGCTTCTTCCGTCTTCATGGGTTTTACTCCATCTTCCATTGCTTTTTTCCATGAATTCCCCTCTCTTTCCAGCCCCAGTTTTACATGAAGACCCGAATCCATTAGATTCAGTACCCATGCTCTTCCTTGGCTTCCGTATCCAAGCACTGCTATATTCTTATCCTTAACATATTTCAAATCTGCATCATTTTCCGTATAGACTTTTCCAAGTATTTTACTCATTCACAACACCCCATTCAAATTTTTTAGATTTTTTATAATTTATTTCAAATTTTTTATATTCACATTCTTTCAGTTCTTCAACATAGTCAATATCAATCATCTTACTCAGTGTGATAATGGACAGATCAAGGTTTCCTAGATTATGTCCGTCATATATTGACATGTAGAGCGTACATATTCCTGATTGGCATTCCATGTTCATCCATTTTATGTCAACCCAGAATCTCCTGAAGTTTGCTGCTATTCTTTCAACCAATCCCGAATCCCTATAATCTGCCTGAACTTTTATTACCCTTTCTTGGGTCACTAACTATCACCTCCTTAAGTTTGCCGCCCGGCGGGAGTGTTGGCAGGGCAAGTTCTTCTTTGTCTACCGGTACGCGTATCACAGTTGGAACGTTTTCCCTTATGGCCTTCCTTATAAATTCAGATATGTCTGAATAATTGTTTGCCTCATAAGCATCGGCTCCAAAGGATTCAGCATATTTCAGTATGTTCGGTGAATTGCCATAGTCCACTCCCACTATCCGTTTGTCCTGGAACATATCCTGAACCTGCCTTACCAGCCCAAGAGTTCTGTTGTCATTTACCACAGCTATTATGGGTATGTTTTCATCAACCGCCGTTGCGAGGTTGTTTCCAGTCATCATGAATGAACCGTCACCATCATAGTCTACAACGACCTTATCCGGCCTTCCAATCTTAGCACCCATGGCAGATGGAAGCCCGAAGCCCATTGTCCCCATTCCTGTGGATGAAAAGAAAGACCTTGGCTCAAGGTTTTCCCAGTGTGTTTCTGCCCACATCTGGTGCTGTCCCACTCCAGTAGTCATTATGGCATCCCTTGGAAGTACTTCCCTGAGAGTTTTCAGTATCTGCCATGGTCTCATATGCCCATCATCCACTGGATGTGAAAACTGGGAATAGTATTCCTTAAGCTCATTAATTCTCTTATTCCAGGGATAATTTGCCTTTTTCTTGGACATCTGAGAGAGTGCATTCAGTAGCTCACTCACCAGTATCTTGGCGTTTCCTGCCATGGTAACATCAGGCTTTATCCCCTTGGAGAAATCAGTCGGATCCAAATTTATGGACATAAAGACCTTTTTAGTATCTGTCATTTCATCATAGGATGTAAAAGTCCTGTCACTGAATCTTGCACCCACAGCAAGAAGAAGGTCGGATTCCAGGGCAACCATGCTTGCCTCTGCTCTTCCATAATACCCCATGGCACCAATATATAACGGATAATCAGCTGGTATTGCAGATTTCCCGGGTAATGTAGACACTACAGGGCATCCAAGGAATTCGGATAATTTTAATACTTCTTCAGTGGCATTGGCCCACACAACGCCAGTTCCCACAAGTATTACTGGCTTTTCAGCCCTTAACAGGTTCTGTGCCATCTGCCTTACTTTATCCATATTTACCTCTGTTCCGAAAGGCCTGTAATGCACAGTGTATTTTTCAGGATATTCAACATTGTCTATGTCCTCCATCTGGATATCCCTGGGAACATCAACCACAACAGGTCCTGGCCTTCCTGTGGATGCAATATAGAATGCATTTTTAACCCATACAGGTATTTCCTGAATGGTTTTGACCTCAACTGCATATTTTGTTACAGGGAATGAAATACCCAGGGTATCGGATTCCTGGAAGGACAATTTTCCCATTGCATTTCTGTTAACAGCACCTGTTATTGCCACAACGGGTGATGAATCCTGATATGCAGTTATGAGCCCTGTTACGAT
>JAKBQO010000067.1 GCA_021835185.1 Thermoplasmata archaeon | reverse complement strand
GTGCTTGGCATGGAAGTAGTTCTGCCAACAGGGGAAATTATAAGGACCGGCGAATACACATTGAAACGTAGTGCAGGCTATGACCTTACTGCATTGATGATAGGAAGCGAAGGAACACTGGGGATAATAACAAAAGCAATATTAAAAATTGAGCCATTGCCTGAAACCACTGCAAAAATTATGGGGTTTTACCGTGACATATTATCTGTCGGGAAATCCATGGATACAATAAAAAGCCAGGGAATTACACCCATAATAGCGGAATTCATGGACCTTCCAACAATAAATTCAATCAAAAAAGCTATGGGAATTGAGGTACCTGCATACACACAGTACCTTCTGATGGTTGATATTGACAGCGCTCCTGAGGCTTTAGAAAGAAAACTTGCTTCGGCAAAAGATATAATGGGCAAATTTTCAGAGGATGTAATAGTGATAAGGGACCAGAAAAGGATGGATGAGATATACGCAGCAAGAAAAGGCGCATATTCTGCCCTTCTGGAACAGAGGGATAACAGCAACCAGCTAATTGTTATAGGGGACGTAATTGTACCATCAAGCCAGCTGGCAGATGCACTCGGTCAAATAGAGGGCTATGCCAGAACTGATGGGTTAAAAACCACCCTTTTCGGGCATATAGGGGATGGAAACATTCACGCGAATATATTTATGGACAATACAGAAGAGGGCAGAAAAAAGATGGCGAAACTCCAGATGGATATAGCCAGGGTAGCTATAAGGCATAGGGGATCGGTTTCTGCTGAGCATGGAATCGGAACAGAAAAAAATGAGCTGCTTTACGAGGAGTATAAGGAACGAAATTCCCTATACACGCTTGAAGTAATGAGATTAATAAAGAAAGCATTTGACCCGAACAATATACTGAACAGAGGTAAGATATTTTATGAACCTGATTAAGCAGATAGAGGAAATTACAGATAAATGCATAAGTTGTGGATTCTGTGAAAGTGTGTGCCCTACACTTGAGCCGGATGGGTATAATTCTGTATTCGGCGCCAGGGGCAGGGTAATTCTGGCTGATTTTGCATTAAAAGAAAGTTCGGAAGGGCTTGAACTGGGCAATTCTTTCTATTCCTGCCTTGATTGCTATGCCTGCGTTAACGTATGCCCTGCCGGGGTAAATGCAGGGGTTGTAAGTGAACTTATGAGGGAGCTTGTAGCTTCCGGAAATAGGGGTACAAAGAATCCTGTGGCTGAAATGATAAAAACCAGCATAATGAAATACGGAAACCCTCTTGGGTTGAAGGAGGAATCAGCCGAATGGGCTGATGGCATTAAATTTGATGATAGCAGCACAATGCTGATTACAGGGCAAATGTACCAGATGATGCCATATACAAGAAAAATCAATAAAGTTAGGAAATATATTGACGAGAATTTAACAATAAACATAGCATCAGCAATGATAAGGCATATATCACTGATTAAATTTTCACGGCATTTCTATAATAAGCAACTCAGGGATAAGATGAATGGTGATTTAAAAAATATCGTTTCCATGCTTCAGAAATCCGGTGTGAAGTTTAATTACCTGGGTGCTGAAGAGCCGTATCCTGGTATGTTCCTGCATGAACTGGGATATGCAAAGGAATTCAAGGAGTATGCGGAAACTGTATATAACTTGCTTAAAGAAAAGGGTGTGAAGAGAATTATTGCTATAGACCCTCATACCTATGATATTTTCAAGAATGTTTACCCCGAAGTTGTGAAAGGCTTTAAAATTCCGGTAGTTTATTACACAGACCTGCTCGATCTTGAATACAGAAAATTTAATGGCAATATAACAGTTCAGGAACCCTGCCATATTGTATTGCATAATAATAATTTTAAGGCTATTGACATATTAAATTCTGTGGCAGAGATAAAACTTCCGGAGAGGAGCGGAAAATCAACAATGTGCTGCGGTGGGCCAGACGAATTGCTTTTCCCTGATACAGCAAAAAAAGTTTCTATGAAAAGGTATAAAGATCTCAAAGCAAAATCTGATAATGTAATTACAATATGTCCATTATGTTACAATAATCTGGCATATGATGAAAATGTTATGGATTTTTCCGAATTTATGGGTAGCCTAATGGTCAAAAAATAATATTTTTCACTTTATTTATTCAAATTTTGTATATTAAATTACTGCCCCTCATTTCGTTATATACTGATTTCGAAAAATATTAATACTGAAGAGTCATACAAAATGAAAGTGGTAAAATGCAAGTTGTAAAGATCGGTGGATCAATATTGAAAAATAAGGAGGATTTAAACCTTATAAAACAAAAATTGATAGACTGCCATAATTGCATTATTGTTACATCCGCCCTGAAGAATGTAACGAATATGTTGATAGAAGCCTACGAAACAAAAAATACAGGTATTATTGACAGTATTTACCACATGCATACAGATATGATACAACTTGACAGCAATATAATATCAACCCTTGCAGGGATAAGGGAAGAATTGAAAAAATTAGTTGTTCAGGAAAATTCTCCTTCTTTGCGTGACCATATAATATCATACGGAGAGCGTATGTCAACCTTGCTTCTTTATAATTTCTTCAAGGACAACGGGGTTAATGCTTCGTATATAATAGAACCTTTGCTGGTAACTGATAACAATTATGGAGATTCAAGTTGCCTTATGGATGAAACGGCCAGAAAAATAGAGAATTGCGTTTTCGGAGATTTCACCATAGTGCCTGGATTTTATGGTACTACCATTGAAGGAAATATAACAACAGTCGGGCGCGGGGGCAGCGATTATACAGCTATGGTATTAGCTTCCATACTTAATTGCGATGTTAGAATAATTACAGACGTGCCCGGAATAATGACATCAGACCCGAAATTATTCAAAAATTCCAGGACGCTTGCGGAAGTTTCACTTAGTGAAGTCCTTAAAATGTCATATTTTGGAGTTAAGAACTTTAATTACAAAACCTTTATGCCAGTTCTTGGAACAGATATAAACATTACTGTGGAATCACTTTATGTAGATAGTGTAACCCGCATAACAAAAAAACCTGTGAATAGCATTAAATGCGTTGCTATGACAAATTATGGAAGGAAAGATAGAAAGAATATGCTTGTGTTTATAGGGCACGGACTTTCTGACCCGTCTATAAGCAGGGATATAATTTCTAAAATTGGAAAAGACCACCTGTATCATATGGATTCTCTTTCACTCTCCATTCTTGTAGATGAAGATCTGATAAAGCACAGCAACTATTTCGAAGAGGCGCCATTATGGATAAAATAAAAGTCTCACTTCTCGGGGCAACTGGCATGGTTGGCCAAAAAATGATTAAACTTCTGGCAGATCATCCATATATAGAACTGGTAAAGCTAAGCGCTTCTGATTCCCGTATTGGAAAAAAATATTCAGAAACTGTAAAATGGATAGAGAACGGAAGCATACCCGAAAAATTTCGCGACATGAAGCTTGTATCCACATCACCGGAGGACAATAAGGATGTTGATTATGTACTTTCAGCGCTTCCTCCAGAGGCTGCTGAACCTGTAGAATTAAAACTTGTTAAAAACGAGATAAATGTCATTTCAAATGCATCTCCATACAGGCTTTCTAAGGATATACCACTCATAAATCCTGAAATAAATTTTGAACATTTGAGGATACTGGAGGGAAAAGATACAAAATTCGTAAAAAATCCAAACTGCACATCTGCAATAATGGCAATGCCACTGGTCAAACTTTTAGGATTTGATTACGATAGAATTTCACTTGTTTCAATGCAGGCCATAAGTGGTGCGGGATTTTCCGGATTGCCATATATGTCCATAGATGACAATATAATACCTTATATCCATGGAGAAGAAGAGAAGATACCAGCAGAAATTTCAAAAATGTATGGAACAGTGCAGGATGGAAAAATCAACGGAAAGAATATCAGAATGTCTGTAACCTCTGTGAGGGTTCCGGTAAAGGTAGGACATATGGGTGTCCTTAACATGGAAATAAAAAAGGGTGTTGATGTAGAAGAACTTATTAAAAACCTGAATAATTTTTCACCCCTGAAAGGTTTCAACGGGCTTTACAATGCACCTGCACACCCCATAGTTGTACATAATGAGGCAGATAGGCCACAGAACGCAATAGATACATATAATGGCATGGAAGTCCATGTTGGCAGAATTTCATACACTGATAGGAATCTGAGAATGGTAATACTTGGCAATAACCTTGTAAGGGGCGCGGCTGGAATTACAATACTCACACTTGAACTCATGGAACAGATGAAATTATAATTATTTTCCGTGCTTGCTAAAATATATATTCCATCTAGATTTTGAATTTACTGTTAGTCGAGTGAAATATGTTTTCTATTATATCAATATCTGGTTTTTTAGATTATTTTAATCCGGGATGCTATTAAACAACTCACCTATTTTATTTAAATCTACTAATATTATATTTTTATCTATTTCAGATAGTTTAGTTAAATTTTCATCAAAACCAGATTTTGAAAATAATATATATTTATAAGGTTTAATAAAAACAGATTTATTTTGCAACGAATAAAGCACTTCAATTTTCAAGGGTTTATTTCTCCATTTAACTTCTCCCACAATAATATTTTTATCTTCAGTTAAAGCTATAATATCAATTTCCTCCTCATTTTTTCCATTATTTTCCAGTTTATTTTTCCCCCACCATGTTCCTATGCCTGTTATATTATCCCCGGTCAGGTTTTTGCCAAATTTAAATAGTATATTTCTTGAGATATCCTCGAAAATCTTTGATGTGTAAAAATCAAAATCATTTTTTATTATATTCAATAATACATTGTAATTATCTATTTCTATTAAATTCTGGTATGGAAAAATATATCTAAAAAAGAAATTGAAATAGTTATTATTTATTTTATATATGCTTTGTTTATTTGACTCATTACTGAAAAATGGTTTGCGTTTGCTTATTATTCCGAGTTTAATGAGATTGTCCAGATACTGGGTGATCTCTCCGCTGTTTGTATTTAATAATGATGCAATCTCGCCTATTCTATTATGGCCGGTTGAAATTATATTCAATATACTGAAATATTTTGAAGGTTCTTTCAGTTCTTCTTTTAATATAAAAAATGCATCATTATAAAAAATTGAATTTTTATTAATAACGGTACTTATTATATCATTGAACTTTTTATTTTTTAATGCACTTAAATAATATGGAAGTCCACCGGTAATCGAATAAATTTTAATCAGGTCCTGAACACTATAATACGGAAAAAAATCTTTAATTTCCCATAAATTCATTTCGTTTAGCAATATATTTCCGGTTCTCCGTCCATATAATGGAGATTCGTAACTTAATATTTTATCGTTTATTATTCCCATCAATGACCCCGTTATGATAATAAAAATTTTCATATCTTTAAAATATAAATCATAATATTTCTGCAAAATTGACAGTATAGATTTGTCCTTTGCTACTAAATATGTAAACTCATCAAGCGCAAATATTATTTTCTCATCAACATTTTGTAAATTTTTTATTAAATATTTAAATAAATCATCCCAGTTAGTTAATGGATTTCTGTAGGTTATATCATCATGAAAAAATTCGGCCATTTCCATTGAAAAATTTCTTATTATAATATTTATATCCTGCTGCGTTGCAAGCAAATAAATGTATTTTTTTGATTTTATAAATTCTTCTATTAATGCAGTTTTTCCAACTCTTCTTCTCCCATATATCAATATTAATGAGCTTTCATTGTTTCTGTATTGGCTAGTTAAGTAATTTATTTCATTTTTCCTTCCTATGAACATAGTTATAGATGATTTATAATGTTATAAATATTTCCATTTTAATAATTTGTATTATCATAATCTAAATTATCATAATATAGATTATGTTTAATATAAAATAAATAAAAAATATAAAACAACTTCTCGTCATATTTCTTTTTGATCCCTTGATAGAAAGCTCACTGGCTTTAGCTGTGAGAATATGCCAGTTATCCAGTATAGCTTTTACTTATTCAGCAAGCAGGTTATACCCGTATTTCCTATATGCGGATTTAACTGCTATTAACCTGGTATGTGGAATTTCTAACATATCCAAATATATCCGGAATTTTTATTCATTTATATAATCGATAATCGAATCTATATTGCCACTCAAATTTATTCTAGCAACTCTGGACAGAAGATCGCTATCACTATTAAATGCAATGAAATTATTCACAGCTTTATACATAGAATAATCTGATTCCGAATCCCCGAGAGCGATGCAATCCTTAGGAGATACGTTATGCTCTGCCATTATTTTCTCCATTACTATATCCTTTCTCATTGGATTTACCTGTACCTCACCCTCAGGAATTAATTTGCCCTCATGATCAGAAAAAATCCTGTTGGCATATGCTTCATCAATTCCAAAACTGTTTTTAAGCCGGTCTGAGAGCCATGAGATGCCTCCCGAAACAATTACTGATATAATTTTATTTTTCTTCAGGTATGCCATGCATTTTTCAATGCCCGGTATTACGGGTATCTCATCCAGTATGCCTTTTATCTCTTCCATGGTGATTTCTGGATATTTTTCGCGCCATGCAGCTATGTCCATTCTGAAAAAATCGTAGTAATCAAGCTTTCCACTTATATATTTCAAATAATTTTCCCTGTTGTTTATGCCCAGGCGGTTATTCACATAGAACCAGCTGCTCTTTTCTACTGTAAGTACTCCATCCATGTCAAAGAAAATTAATTTGATCATCCTAATATGTCCTCGAAAACGCGGATAGTTTCCCTGGACTGCCACATACAATGCACGGACCAGAGGTATTATCGTTCCTCACTGCACCTAGAGCCGCTTTTTCCGATAAGGATTCTATTTCGTCAGAGCAAGCCTTTGAACCGCACCAGTATGCAGTAACCATTTTATCTTCCTTTATTTTTTCCAGGCTGTCAATGAATATTTTATTTGCCATATAAAACTCCGATGCTTTTGATTTAATATCGAAATTTACTTCTTTCAGGTACTGGTACATATTGCTTATCTCTTCTAACTCAATTTTTATCTTTTTCTTTCTTGTCCTTAATGAAATTGTAAGTGTTTTATCGTTTACCTCCCGCTTTCCTATTTCTATTCTCACAGGAACTCCCCTCATTTCCCATTCATTAAATTTGTAGCCCGGTGTGTAATCGCTGTTATCAATCTGGCACCTGATTCCAATCTCCATCAACTTTGATTTAATTCCGTTTGAATATTCAATTATTTCATCGTAATTATCTGAAGGTATGGGCACTATTATTACCTGAACAGGTGCAAGTTTGTATGGCAGTACAAGCCCTTTATCGTCTCCATGGATTCCTATTACAGCTGCCATAAGCCTTTCACTGAGTCCGAAAGTTGTCTGTGAAACGTATTTCATATCACCATTCTCATCCAGGTATTTTATTCCATAATTTTTAGCGAAATTTTCACCGTATTCGTGTATTGTCCCTATTTGAAGGCTTCTATACCCTGGCATTGGCGTGTCAAATGCAACTGAATACATAGCCCCTGGAAACTTATCCCAGTCAGGCCGGACATCCATTGAGAAATATATGCACAGGTCATCTGAGAGCCTTTCCATTATTTTTAAGTATTCATCCATC
>JAKBQO010000066.1 GCA_021835185.1 Thermoplasmata archaeon | reverse complement strand
TCACTTTTCATCAATATCACCTCAACTGTACTTGCGGAAACCGATCTTCTCAGCCGTTTCCCTGAAACATTGCCTGCACATTCTGATACCGTATCTCCTTACTAGACCTCTTTTTCTTCCACATCTGACGCATCCCTGAGAATGGCCAAAATTCTTTTTTGGTTGTAATTTTACCTGCATTGATATTACCTCACAATTTGAGCGTTGAAATTCTCTTCAAGGAAATTTATTGTTTCCTCCTTCGATATGCCTATGCTTTTAGGTATTCTTTTGCTTTTAATCCTTCTGCGGGGTAGCCTGTATCCACCAGCTCTTTTAAGGACTATGGCTATATCCATTCCGAATATACCTATATCCGGATCGTATTTCATTCCCTTAAAGTCTGTATAATCCGTTATTCCGAAATAGGCATTGCCCTGCTTGTCAAATGAGTAGACTGGGATTTTATAATCCTTTGCGTAAAATGCTTCCTTCAGGAATTTATACGCATCGTCCTTTCTGAGTGTGACCTTTACCCCTATGTTTAGGCCTTTCCTTATATTGAAGTCACGGATAGTTTTTCTGGCACTTGTTATTACAGGTTTGTGGTGTGTCAAAAGCTCTATAACCTTTGCAGCCTTTGTAAGTCTTTCACCAGCAGCCCCAACACCAATGTTTATTACTACCTTGTCTATAGTAATTTTTCTCATCGGGTTCTCGGTTTTACTCATCATTTATACTCACCCCTGGTTCTGGAGTTTTAAAGGTATATTTTGGTGTCCCGACAACAAATATGTAATCCTTAATTGTGGAAAAGCCCTCATTCAGATGGACCATATTATTTACTGAAGATTTCTTTACCTCAATAGATTTTATAGTGGCCAGCTCTCCTACATGGGATCCGCCTGTAATAAATACCTTGTCCCCATCAGCTATCTTCAGGACATTTACTATTTCAAGATCTGGTATTTTCATTAACAGTACATCCCACGTGTTTACATCTTTTCTATCGGTAACTATAGTTTTTCCATCATGAAAACCTAGCTGTATTTTGCCTGTTCCCACAACGGTTTTTTTAACTACCTTAAATAGCTTAAATCCTTTGTTTTCCGGTGAATTTATACGGGCAACAAGTTTTCCTTTTCTGTCATAGACAACAATATACTCGTCTTCTAGCGTATCAATAGACAATACATCCATGAATCCTACAGGAAATCTTCTGTCCTTTACTATCCTGCCATCCACCTTCACCATATTATTGTTCAGTATCCTGGTTATTTCCCTTTCCTTATCTCCCAGTTTAAGATAATCTCTTAATAAGATAAGCATAGGGATAGAATCCTGCTTACTGTGTGTGGCTGGAGTCGGAGTAACTGACCAGAAATTTGTCTTTCTGGGAATTTTCAGTTTTCTCGAAGCCATCATTATTTTAGTTTTCATTATCATCATCCTCTTCTTCATTTATATCTTCAGAGTCTGCATCGACTTCCTCAGATTCTTCTTCGTTCTGCGGCAGGTCAATGGTTTCTCCACTGTTTTCTTCCTCACCAATCTCCTCTGATTCCACCGGTGTTGCTTCCGACTCCGCCGGTTTCTCTGGTTCTGGTACGGGAAGATTTTTCCTGGCTGTTATTTCTTTAATTTTGTTATACCTTCCCTCTATTGAGAGGTCCAGTTTTGTAATTACCAGATTGCTGTGGTCTATATAGTACTCAACCTGTTTTCCATCCGATTTTGCGATTGTAATTCCTTCTATAGATATTTTCTTGGTCTTATGGCTAACGCCTATTACCTTTCCACCTTCACCTTTTCTGGATCCTGACACGATTTTTACTATATCTCCTCTCACTACAGGAAAGCGGCGTGCTCCGTATTTTTTTCTCATTTCACTATTAAGAGACACATTTATTTTTGTATTTAACATAATATTATCACCTCACACAATAGTTGATGCTATTGCAGCAATTCTTGGCCATCTTTCTGCGGCTTCCCTGGCAACGGGGCCCTTAATCTCGGATCCTCTTACCTCCCCTTCAGGTGTCACAAGCACTGCAGCATTGTCTTCAAACTCTATTACATTGCCATCTGCCCTTCTGTATGGCCTTCTCTGCCTGACAACAACGGCATATACGACCTTTGCACGCATCTCCGGTGTTCCCTTCCTTACACTGGCTATAAATAGATCGCCAACACCTGCGGCTGGTATTCTTCTGGCAACGGTATGCAAATTTTTTACACCAATAAGGCTAATTACTTTTGCTCCCGTATTATCCGCACATGGAATGACAGCCCCCAGGGGCAAGCCTCTTGATTCATTTCCTGAAATACCTTTCATTTAGTTCACCTTCTCAATTACGACAAAGTCGATGGTTTTTGCCAGTTTTCTGCATTCAACAGCTCTGACACTATCGCCAACTTTTACATCTATGCAGTCAGGCAGGTGAGCATGGTATTTTGTATATTTGGTGATATATCTCTCATATTTTTTAATATATACCTTGGCTTCCCTCCTTATTACAACACTGCGTTTCATCTTGACTGAAACAACCTTCCCTGTAAGTATCTGACCATGAACAGGAAGTTCACCATGAAACGGGCAATTTATGTCATTGCATTCCTTTTCAGGTGGTTTCACTTCTATTCCTATGTTATTCATCTCGATTCAATCCCCCTCAATTTTTTATATATTTTTCTTTTCTCCTTTGTTCTATCTTCAGGCTTTGTTAATATGGCGTCCCCATGGATATTGTAATAGATACCTTCGAAGTTTACTCCAAATAAGGTACCCTCTTTTGGGATGCTACATCTTTTAACCCCGGTGTCTATGACCATCATATTCCTTGTCTCATCTATTAATTTGCCCTTAATACCAATATTTTTAATGTTATGTGAATTTTTTACCATTACGTTTCTACCAATTAATTCTATTAAATAGATTTCATTTGCATTCATGCCATCTGCACCTTGAATCCCATGCTTTCCAGTTCTTTCTTCATGACATCTCTATGATCCCCTTGCAATTCTATGCTTTTACCATCTTTAACTGTTCCACCTGAAGCAGCTTTCCTCTTTAGTGCTTTGGCTATTTCATTTATGTTTTCTGTTTTGGGATCAATGCCATCTATAACTGTTACCAATTTTCCATATCTTCTTTTATCCACACTGATTTTTACAAGTTCACTGTCACGGTTGAACCCTTCCCATGGTTGAAGTTCTTTTGGCATTCCTGTGAAATCTTTATCTTTCATTCTGTTTTTTCCTCCATAATTGTTAGTATCCTGGCTATCTGCTTTTTTATCGAGTGCATAGTACCAGGGCTTGCCGGGGCACCACCCATGGCTATGGCAGATCTCTCTTTTAACAGCGATTCCTTTAAGGATTTAAGTTTCTCATTAAGTTCCTCATCGGACATCTGCCTCAATTCCTTAGCTTTTAGTTCCATTTTCCTCTACCTCTTTACTTTCTTCTGTCGCAGCCTTTTTATCAGGAACAGGTATTTTCACTTCCGTTTTAATTGATATCTCATCAGGCAACCGGTAATCCTGCCTGAGCAGCCTAACATATATTCCTATGGCACCGGTTTTGAGCATTGCAACTGAATATCCAGTTATGACTCCTGCCCTTGCAGGTTCACCAGAATATTTAATTTCCCCGAACATAAATTTCTGGGTCCTTGCCCTTTCTCCGGATATTTTTCCTCCGATTCTGATTAACACTCCCCTTGCATGCTGGTCAATTATTCTCCTCAATGTGGTATTTCCGGCTTTCCTGTAATTCCATCCCTTCTCCAGTGACAGTGCTATTTTCTTGGAAATGACCTGAGGGTTAAGATCTGGATTATCCACTTCTTTTACCTCTATCTGAGGCGATTCCAGGCCATATTTGGTCTCGAGAGTCGATGTCATGGCTTTTATCTTGGATCCGTGCCTTCCTATAACAAGACCGGGCCTGTTGACAAACAGCGTTATATTGGTTCCAAATGGAGTTCTCTTCATTTCCATTCCACCAAATCCGGCACTGTCATTCTCTGCCTGCAGGTACTCCATAACCAGCAGTTTTTTAATGTTATCACTTATAAATTTTTTCTCCTTCATCATATCACTCCTTTTCATTTTCTACTACGACTACCTCAAGATTGATTAGATCCTTGAAGAATGCCCCTGCTCTGCCGTAGGCCTTGGGAGTGAATTTTTTGATCATTCTTCCCTTTGATGCGGAGATATGGAATATTTTCAAATCATCTGTAAGACCCTTAAATTCGGCATTGGCTGATACATCATCGAGTAGTTTTTTGAATGCCTTGACAGCCTTTACCGGGTATCTTCCTGGACCTATGGCTTTTCTGTGTGAAACAGAATCAAGATACCTGAAGTATGGCACTGCCATTTTCTTCTCCAGAACAAGGTCTAGTGTATTCTTTGCAGATTCCAGGTTCATATTCCTGATGAAATGAGCAACATTGACTGCATCCTTCATGGATATGTCGGTTTCCTTAACCTGAGCTCTCGCATGTTTTTCTGGCATTTTATCAATACTGTATCCTTTCATAATATCACTTCAATGGCAGGAATTTTGATGATCTGGTAGCTCCGACTCCTGGACCGGAATGCTTTACCTCTTTTCTTGTTGGCGCAAACTCACCCAGATAATGGCCAATCATTTCTGGTTTTATTTCAAATTTAAGATATGATGTCCCATTATACAGTTCTATTTTTTTGCCCACGAACTGGGGGAGTATTATTATATCCCTTACATGAGTTTTTATTGTCTCTTTATCCCCAAGAAGGTCGTCAAATACTTTCTTTTGTTCGTGATTCATTTCCCTGTTATAGGATCTTCTGACACGGGCAGGAAATATCTCAAGGAGCTCTGGAAGTTCCATTTCCTCAAGCTCCTCAATAGTTTTCCCACGGTAAGAGAACTCTCTCGCTCTTCCGGTAATGGCTTTTTGAGCCTTTCGTGATCTTCTCTTTATAGATTTTACAGATACCTGTCTTCTAACTACCATTTCTTATCCCTCCTTTTTGGTGATAATCTACCAACCTTTGCTCCAGGTGGTGCTCCCCTTGCTACAGTGCTTGGGCCTCCAACATGCTGGTGGTTTCCTCCTCCATGTGGATGGTTCACGGCATTCATTGCTACTCCTCTTACTGTGTATGCTCTCTTAGCTTTGCTTTGAAGATATTTTATATGCTTTCCGGCTTTCAGAATAGGTATATCCCTGGCTCCTGATCCAGCCACTACACCCACAGTTGCCTTACAGTTTGGATTTAATTCCCTAGTTTTGCCTGAAGGCAATTTTATTGAAACAGAAACACCATGACTAATTATAAGCCCTGAAGACCCAGCTGTCCTGCAGAATTTTCCGCCGTCCCCTGGATTATTTTCTATATTGTAAACGTAGGTTCCATCTTCTATCTTCGATAGAGTGGTTGTGGTGCCATTATTTGAATTTCCTGTCTCTCCTGCATACAATTTTTGGCCCTTATAAGCACCATTGAAAGCTATCATATAGCTAATCTCATTCTGTTCATTTTTTAGTGACAGTAGAGGCACATTTCTTCCTGGTGCCTGGACTATATCTGCAATACTGTAATTTCCGTTTGAAAGATGTTTAATTTCGGCCACATGCCTGTGGCTTGGACTCGTGTATGTTAGAGACCCATGCCCTCTCCTTTGTGCTACTATATGTTTTCCCATTATATTCACCTTAGAATATTCCTATTCTTCCACCAATCTCCTCTGCGGAATAGTCATCGGATAACTTTGCTATTGCCTTCTTTCCCTTTTTGGTTATCAATATATTTAATCCGACTACCTTAACGTCAAATCTTTCCTCTATCTCCTTTTTTATATCTTTTTTCCTGCCCCTGCGATCCACAATGAACGTAAGTTTATTCTCCTTCTCCATCATTAATGTGGTTTTTTCTGTGACAACAGGGGATATAACATAATCCATTTAATTCACCTCTCTTAAGTTCTCTATTGTTGATGCTGTGTATATTGTTAATCTTCCTGGATTCCCCCCTGGTGCCAGTTTCGTTATGCTAAGGCTGTTAAGGGAAGCAAGGTCGACACCTGGAAGTGAGGCAAAGGCCCTGAGATTTTCTACAGAAGAACCAACTATGAGCAGACTCTTTGGCTGTTTATATGTTCTGTTTCTCATCTTCCCGCGTCCGGCCCTGATCTTTTTACCGTTTTTAGACCTTAACACATCGTCATAAACACCTAGATTTGTCAATACCTGAACTGCATCCTTAACCTTTTTAATATTTTCGATATCATCCTCAACCACGAGTGGGAATGTAATATTTTCAATAGAATCCTCAGAAATTCTGTGCCCTCTCTGGATTATCCGTTCCTTATTTGCTGTGAAGGCAATTGCGCTCAATTTTGCAAGTCTTCTTTCTTTTTTGTTGATTTTTTTGTATAAAATCTTATCACTGCGTGGTGACAGGGCACTTCTTCCACCAACCATGCTGGCCAGTAAAACTCCCCTTGATCCACTTGCAAGTCTGGGAATTCTTGATATACCATGGTTTGGGCCAAGATTATGCCCTACTCTCCTGGTACCGGCAAGTGGACTTGACCCATATGGCTGCCTCATGGACAGGGATATGGCCCTGAAAGCCTTATGTATAAGATCTTCCCTTGTCTCTATGGCGAATACCTGTGGAAGTTCTATTTCCTTTGTAACCTCTCCTTCAATAGAATAAACATTAGTTTTCATTTTAATCACCCTGTTTAGATTCCCTAGATATATATGTAATTTCTACCTTTTCCGCATTTGCGACAGCCTGTCTTGCGGGATCCCTGAGTTTTATTAATCTCTTTGACGGCCCGGATATTGACCCGTATAGCAGAATGTAGTCATTTCTGACAAGCCCATAATTAAGGAATCCTCCTTTCACATTTATTTCATCTGCCTGATCCTTTGTTCCAAATTTCATTACCCTGATATTATGTATAGTTCTTTGGTGCAGTCCGACCTGCCCTGCCTGGGGAACTGTGTTTCTTACCCAATCTGGGTGCCACGGGCCAAGTGTTCCTATCATTCTCCTGTGCTTTCTGTTGCTTCTGGGCAAAAGTTTGACTCCGAATCTCTTGACCACACCCTGGAAACCTTTCCCCTTTGTAACTGAAATAACATCAACAAAGGAACCTTCCACGTTGAAATCACCAAAATGCAATTCCTTTCCTAGTTTTTCCTCTGCAAGTTTTATTCTATCTGATATTGTTGACCCTGAAATTCTAACTTCAAATATTTCAGGTATCTTATTAGGTATTCCAGTGACAAGTTTAGGATTTGTATTCACCAGTAATCGTACATCAGCGACGTCTTTTATTTCAATATTTTTAGGTTCCTTCTTTTTTATTTCCGGTATTCTTTTAAACACTTCTTTTTCAATGTGTTCGGCTCTTTTCTCGGCGAATACCTGGAGTCCATTGTCACCCTCTTCATAGTATCTTATGGCAATGACATTTATTGGAGGAACTTCAACGACTGTTACAGGAACCATGACCGTTTTTCCAGCAGTTACACTAGTTTTTCTATAGTCGGTAACCTGTACATGTGTCATACCTACTTTATATCCAGCGAATGCCTGAATCTTCGATTTGCCTTCTATTTCTGGCCATGAACGAATTCCAGCCCCAATTTTTTTAGCACGTACTCTGGGATAGTACGCCATTGATC
>JAKBQO010000065.1 GCA_021835185.1 Thermoplasmata archaeon | reverse complement strand
ACATTTAAAGGAAAACCTGTATTTTATTCTGATATAGACCATTCAACCCCTCTTGGTTTAATCTACTCAATAGCCCTTCCCATATCATTTTCAGGGACCATTGTCATAAACAGCCCAGCTTCCATCTCCCGGAATGCCTGTGATTTTGTAGTGGGGCCCCCTTCATTTTACTCACACATCATTGAGAAAAAAATAAATATTTCTGGCGTAAAATACTGTATAATGCCATTTTACGATAGAGAAATAGAAAATGCTTTCCATCAATATACAGATATTCCCCTGATTACGGGTAGATCTGACCAGTTCACACTTACAACACATATGAACCCATTTGATGATATACGCGTGGGGTCATTTGGTATGCCAGTCAATTATGTGGAATGCATGATAAACCCTGAAAATGAGTTATTAATTAAAACACCTTATCTTCCAGTAATCTATGAAAATAATAAGAAAAAGGAATATGAATGGTACAACTTACACACAAAAGTAAAAGTTGTGGATAATTATTATTATTCACTTTGAGTTAAATATCTCGAGTTATATTTTTTAAGCAATGACCCGAATAATAATGAGAGGAAGAAATTTGCTACTATGTATGTTATGAAGTAAAATATTAAATCGTATATACCTAACAGGCCAAGGCTATAAACCGTTATTATCACAAAAAAGACGAGCCAGTAGGCTATTACCATAAACTTTATTTTGCCATCCAGTGTATTTCTCGGGATAATATCAAAGTATTTTGCCAGCAGAATGGAGTAAAACACACCAAAAACCAGCCCAAGTATCAATAAATCACGTACCTGCGAAACCAATAGCACAGTGAATAAAAGTGACAGATTTTTGGATGTAATGGTATATCCATAGGCAAATGCAAATTCTGCAGAAAATATGTAGAGTATAATAACATTCACTATTGAGGCAATAATAAAATAAATAAACCCGGATTTCAGGCCTGCAATAATTCCATCCTTGAACGAAGACATATTTCTACATGCTTATATACAATTAATATTTTTATATATTAAAAAAATAGTTTTAGTTTTTAAAATTTTTTAACTGGTTTATGGTACTGTTTATCTCATCTATTTTCTTTTCACGTTCATTTATTATTTCCTCAAGTATTTCATTGAAATCCTTGGATAATTTATATCCGTGCACGGGCCGTCCCTTTCCCTCTTTTTTCATATTCCTTTTTGCAATCCAGTTTTTTCTACGCAACCATTGCATGGCAATAGATACTTCAGGCTGCCTTAATCCTGTTTCCCTCTCAACCTCAACAGAGGTAATTTCACCCTTGTCTTTTATATATACCAGTGTGTATGCCACACTTCTGGGGATGTCCGACACCATTAGGTATTTCGCCAGCTTGTTAACTTCTTCTGAAAGCGCCATTTTTAATCGGATAATAATATTATAATGTTATATATATTTAACTATACAAAAAAAAATTAATATATTATAAAATGCTTATTTTCTATGTTTAATTTATAATAAACTCATGATTTTGAGAGTGCTTCCAGTTTGCTGATTATAGTATATATGGCTGCCCTCCCATGTGACGGCACATTCGGGTCATTGGAGATATCATCCAGTTCAGATATGACAGTGGCACACCTTAAATCAAGGCTTTCCTTGCCATCTTTCATTTTTTCTTTTGCTTCGGAAGACGTTTTTCTTACATTCCTCGGTATGGACGAATCATCTTCCAGATCATCCATCAAGGCTAGAACCTCGTTAAACAAATTCTCATCCATTCTATCACCTCATATACATATCCTTAATGATGGATAATACCATCATTGTTTTGGATTTTCTTATACCCTGTATCGAATTAAGGTTATTAACTATAAACTTTTCAAGGGCTATGTAATCGGGAAATCTGACCTTTATTATAAGATCATATTCTCCGGTAACAACAAAGACCTCTTCGACATTTTTATGTTCTCCTATTATCCTTCCAATTGCATCAACGTTGTTAATCTCGGCTTCTATTCCGATCAACGCTGTGATAATTTTATTATCATAATATTCCCTAAAATTTGTAATTTCTGCTTCCATTAATTCACCCAGGTTATTCATAATCATCTCTATATTCATAATATTTTCTAATACATCATAACTTAATTGTATGCATGACAGTCATTATTATAAAGTGCCATGCTGGTTAAAAACTTATATGAGTTAATAATACTAACAATAATGAAAAATATCATTATAGGAAAACTAACAGTTATCACCGGTCCTATGTTTTCAGGCAAAACTTCAAGATTAATTGAACTGTTAGAACGGGAAATTCTGGCAGGGCGAAATACTTTATTATTTAAGCCAGAAATGGACAAAAGATATGATACGACATTTGTGACCACCCATAAGGGCATGAGGCTTCCAGCAATAGTGTTAAATACAGATAACGAGGGCGTGGAGAAAATGTACAACCTGTCTAAAAATGTGGATGTGATAGGCATAGACGAAGCCCAGTTCTGGAATCACGGGTCCATATTGCCTGAGATAGCAGATAAAATTGCCAGTGAAAATAAAATTGTTTATGCAGCTGCCCTGAACAAAAACCATCTTGGAAACCCTTTTAAAACTTCTATGGATATTATATCAAGGGCGGACCAGGTTTATTCATTGACCGCAGTATGTGCAAAATGCGGTGAAGATGCGACATTTTCTCAGAGAATTTTGAATGGCAAAGAAATATTCGGCGAGCAGATAAAAATAGGCGGCATGGAGAGTTATGAACCGCGATGCAGAAAATGTTTTGTTTACCCTGATGTATCTGAAGTTCAAAGGCTTGAAGAGTAATACTGCAATTTCCTGCAATAAACTTTGAAATAACTACAACCGGAATCATGGAATAAGTGTAATTACATTATCCATATCAGTTGACATTAATATTGCTTTTTTCCCGCCCTTGGAGATGAAATCCAGCATGGCCTTTACCTTTTTGCCAGCGATGTTATCCTTAAATTTCCCTCTTTTATAGATATCCATCAGGGCATCAAATGTTATATTATTCAATAATTCCTGGCTATTTACGATGCCTTTAAATTCATCCCTATGCCCGGATATAATTATTAACTCATCCGCCTCAATAAGCGTTCCGAGAAGTGACGAGGAAGAATAATTATTAACCATTCCATGGCAATTATTATAATACTGCAACTCTCTCACCACAGGAAAACCTGCACCAATAATTATGGGTAAATACCCATCGGACATAAGCGTCATAATTGCCGATTTTTCTGGTATATCTATCGGCTCAAGGAATTCTTCCGTTTTCCCATTCTCAGGAATTCCACTTTCTGTATAATTATCTCCTGTTTGTACTGAAGGATTAGAAATTTTCCTGATTTCCACCCTGGTAAAAACTGCAATAATCTCCTTTGAATATCCATATTTGTATTTAACACGATCATAGGCATTGATGATATTCACCGGATAAAAAGTATCTGCATTTTCAGGATAACTATCTCCGCATGTCATTACAATTTCATTTTCTGATATCAGTTTACCTGATTTAGCGAATATATCATCAATTAATCCAGGGCTTCCGCATTTCTCGTTATAGTCCGGATAATTGTTGCCAATTGCCATTACAATTCTTTTCATCAAATCCCATCAATAATTATGGATATATGATAAGATTATTAAATTATTTACAATCAACCTATATGGGAAAAAGAGTTAGCGAATCGGATGTAACATCCGAAATCATTGTACTTCCCGGAGACACCAATATGTTCGGTGACCTGTATGGCGGGAGGCTTGTTGAATGGATGGATAACATAGGGAGCATAACGGCTTTTAAGCATAGCCGGAAGAAAGTGGTCACGGGCAGCATAGATAACCTGTTCTTTCTTTCACCAATAAAACTTGGATATATAGTGCATCTGCATTCATTTGTTACCTATACAACAAAATCAACAATGGAAATTGAGATAGATGTATCTTCTGAAAATGTCACTACCAGCAAGAGCAATGTTACAACAAGGGCGTTTTTTACATATGTTGCACTGGACGAAAATGGCCATGCAACAGAGATACCTGAGATAATACCGGAGAATGATATTGAACGTAAAAGATTCGTGGATGGCGAAAAGAGATTAGAACTCCGGCTTCAAGCCTTAAAATCTGTTAAAGCAGATTTGAAATAAGTGGTATAAGTGAATGGCAGCATCTACGAAAGGGAGTTAATGAATATACTCATAGGTACGAAAAACACACTGGATAGGATAACGAAAAATCTTGACCCCGTTTCAAAGGATGTGGTATATACAATGATGGATAAGCCATTTTACGTTGCCCGGGCAGCAGGTTCATTTGGTGCAGATCTTGTGGCACTGCGCGATGATTATTCTCTCGTAATTGAAGTAAAATCGTCTTCCAGATCACAATTAACATTCAGTGAAGCCTCCGGGACAAAGCAGGACCAGGCCTTAAAACTCCATAACAGGTGTATTCTATCCGGGCTTTTCATAACATATGCCTACAGGTTAAAAAATTATAAAGGGGATTTCTGGAGATTTTTTTCAATAGAGAGCGATTACCAGTACAGGGGAAAAATGCGCGGACTTTATGAACTTCTCCCAAAGCAGGAAATAACTAGAACAGGAAATTATATACTGAGATGGGAGGGCGGATTGCCGCTCACCACCCTTGTCAATTATTTAAATTCATAAGGCTTTTTTTATTGAGTTATCAAGTATATCTATAGCCTCGTCAATCTGTTTCTCATTCACGATCAAGGGAGGTATAAATCTTATGGCGCTCTCACCAGCACCCAGCAATATGAGCCCGTTTTTATAGGCATTCTCTATAGTTTTATCCCTGAGCCCACGGAAATGGGCTTTTGTCTTTCTATTTTTCACAAAGTCTATTGCCTGCATTAATCCAAGCCCCCGGACGTCCCCTATGCTATCATATTTTTCCTGCAATTCATGCAGCCTCTTATTAAGGTAATCTCCAACCTTTCTCGCGTTTTCAACCATATTTTTATTTTTTATTTCTTCTATGGTCGCACGGCTCGAAACAGAGGCAAGAAGGTTTCCGCCAAATGTGTTGGAATGCAACCCTGATTTCTCAAAATCATATTTGCTCTTTACAACAGATGCACCCATAGGTATTCCTGAGGCTATAGATTTGGCCACAGACATAATGTCAGGGTCAACACCAAAGTGTTCAGAAGCAAAGAAACGCCCGGTTCTGCCGAATCCAGTCTGCACCTCATCCATTATGTACAGTATTTCATTTTCATGGGCTAGCTCCATGAGTTTTTTGTGGAAATCCATGGGTGGCACAATATATCCGCCTTCACCCTGTATTGGCTCTACAAGTATAGCTGCAACAGAATTGGATGGTAAAAACTTTCCAAACACATAATCTTCCAGATAATCGATGGCTGCATTTGTCAGGTCTTCAGGCTCTTCATAGCCATCTATGTTGAATGGATTTCTATATGGGTCTGGAAATGGTATATGTGTAACACCACCCATTTCAGGGAAGAAACCCTCATGGTGCACGGGTTGTGATGCCGTAAATGACAGTGCCCCCATTGTTCTTCCATGGAATCCGCCTATGAATCCGATAAACTGTGGCCTTTTTGTATAGCTCCTTGCCAGTTTCAGTGATGCTTCATTGCTCTCGGCACCGCTGTTTGCATAAAAAACCTTTTTGTCATGGCTGCCAGGGGATACTCCTATCAGTGCCTTTGCTGCTTCTACCTGTTCTTCATAGTAAAAATCTGTTCCTGCAAAGTGCCACAATTTATGCAGCTGTTCCTGGACTTTTGAAATAACATATTCGTTGCCATAGCCTATATTTGTTGTACTTATTCCGCTGGAAAAGTCAAGAAAAACATTATCATCAACATCTTCAATATAACACCCCTGACCCCTGTATGCAACTACAGGCAATGACTTTGTGGACGTTGTCAGATATTTTTCATCCTCTGCCATAATTTTTTTTGCATTGGGCCCCGGTAGTTCAGTTGTTATTCTAACACCATTTAACAATACATCCTTTTCCATAAAATTATAATATTTAGACAGTTATATACTTTATCATGTGTACATTTTGTGCTATTTCTATTTAACAGAATAAAAAAATATAAAACTCCTTCGATTTAGGCTGTCATAATTTATATGTAGAAGATTAAAATTTAATCCCAAAAATTTCATAGGTTAACCAAAATTATCAAAAGAAGTTTTATATAATTGATCTATAAAGATATATGGTTGGTACTTCAAATTCCCGGTATCAAATAAAATTTCTCCGCGATGAACTTACGGACATGATTTTCTATACTTATATGTATAGAAATACAGAAGATCCGGAACTTAAGGAGAACTTTAAGCAACTGGCTACTATAGAAAATGAACATGCAAATTTCTGGGGACAGTCATTGAAATCATCAAATGTAGACATAAATAAAATAACATACAGAAAAACCAAATATTTTTTTATGAAAATTATCCGGGCTATAGTGGGAAAAAATCTCATAATTAATCTCCTTGAACATGGTGAATACCAGTCTATCAGGAAATATAAAACCTATCTTGAAAGTTATAAGCAGGATGATGATTATAAAAAAAAGGTAAATGACCTTATATCCTCTGAAATGCAGCATGAGGAGATATTTGCAAACAAAATATCAAAAAGCGTTAAAAACATTCAAAAAAGCAGGGATTTTTTATATGGCATGAGTGATGGCCTTGTTGAGGTCCTTGCAACCCTGGTCGGTTTGTCCGCAATAATCACAAGCCATATAGACATTGCATTGAGCGGGGTAGTTGTGGGTATAAGTGGAACATTCAGCATGACTCTGGGGGCATATCTTGCACAGAAATCTGAATCAGAATATAAAATTGCCATGCTTAACAGGAAACACATATTTTCCAGAAGCAAGGGTGTGGAAAACATGATCAATCAATACTCTTCAGAAGCCACAATTTCTGCCCTTAATACCGCAGTTTCCTATATAACAGGCGCTGTGATTCCTATATTGCCTTTTGTTTTTTTTCAAAAGTACATGGCGGTAGCACTTTCAGTAATACTTGTTTTCATAGCACAGATGATTTCCAATTCTATTGTGGCACTTTCACTCAACACACCTATTCTTAAATCCGGGCTCAGGGCCTCATTGTTAGCTCTCGGTGCTGCTGCAGCAACCTTTGCCGCTGGAGAAATATTCCATATAATATTCCACATTTCACTGCTGTGATAATGGATACTGGCAGGGGCCTGTTGCAAATAATATATGCATTGCAACAAAAATATTTATAATAGATATGACTATTAAAATCGTTGAACACAATAGAAGTAACGAATCTGTACAAACGTTATGGAACCACCACAGCACTTAATGGTATCAATTTATCTATTGCCGGCGGTCAGATATATGGCATTCTTGGACCCAATGGCTCCGGCAAAACAACATTATTGAAAATACTTGCAGGGATATTGCCACCTTCTTCAGGGGAAGTTGTGATTGATGGCATGAATCTTACCGGCAACTCAGACAATATAAAATCCATAACAGGGTATATACCGGAAACGCCTGCATTATACGAATCACTCACCCCAATAGAATATTTCAACTTTATTGCATCTGTGTTTAAAATCGATGATTCCGTTTTGAAAGAGCGGATAAATGCATTTTCCAATGCCCTTGAAATAGGGA
>JAKBQO010000064.1 GCA_021835185.1 Thermoplasmata archaeon | reverse complement strand
TCTAAGAATCATTTCGTGATTTACCCATGTTAATAAAATCTATGATTCTTTCATTAATCTTTTTATTAAATAATAATCTTGATTCCATTATTTTAATGGACAATTCATCGTTTTTAATCATAAAAATTAAAAAAGTGTTTAGTCCTTTTTGAAGGCTTCGTATGTTCTCTTTGCCCTTTCAAGCCTCTTTTCAACGACCTTCCAGTTCACATTGTTCATGAATGCATCCAGGTATGGTGCCCTCTTGGCTCCGTAGTCTGTGTAATACGCATGCTCATAAACATCAAGGGGCAGTATCATTAATGCATTCCATATGGCAGATGCATTGTGTATATCTGCTCCGAGAACCCTGAGTTTTCCACAGTTAAGGTCAAATACAAGATGTGCCCATCCCCTGAATGCAGTGCCTGTTGCCTTGAACAGTGCCACAAAGTTTTCATAACTTCCAAAATCCTTTTCTATTTGCCCTTTAACGGATTCCGGCATAGGAACATGTTCCTTGCTTAATGACTCGAAATAATATTCATGAAGCATTGACCCATCGTAGTTAAATGTCTCCTCCAGCTTCATTTCCCTGAGGTCGCTGTAATTCTGGTTAGCCTTGGTAAGATCAACATTTGGCAACTTTGACCAGATTTCATTGAGTTTTGCCACATACCCCTTATAATGGAAATCAAAGTGGTAGTCTATCTGTTTATCCGATATGCCGTCTAATCCTCTAGGTTTTGCATTTTCCTTTACTTCCCAAGTTTCTGTAGCCATAATTATCACTTTGATATAAGCTTATCATTTAAAAATTTATTGCAGTTTTTATAGCTTAAAGCCAGATAAATAACCAGATAAAGAAAATTATTATCCCGTGAATGCGTAAAGAATCTTTTTACACTTATACGTTAAAAAGAATTAATAATATATTTATAATAAGGCGTGCATGATTCCAGTTATATTGATTGGTGGAATTCCTGGAGTGGGAAAAACAAGCCTGTCAGGTTTTATTGGCAGAGAATTCAATATAAATATAGTACTCTCCGGGGACTATCTGCGGGAATTTTTGAGGCCATATACAGATAATCCTGCAATGAAGGAAAGTGTATATAATGCCTATAGGGTATATGGAGAAAAAAATGAGAGCAATATAATACAGGGCTATCTGGATCAGTCAAAATTTATATATCCCGGGATAAACGCAGTTTTGAGGAGGGCTATCAGCAATGGGGAACCACTGATACTGGAAACCCTTTACTTTATTCCAGAAATGATCGACAGCGACATCAGAGATAAAATAATCATGGTTTACATACACATATCTGATATGCCCCTGCACAGTAAAAGACTGAAAGAAAGGACAAAATATACACATTTTAACTCTCCAGGAGAGAGGCTTGTCGATCAGTTGCCCGTATACAGCATTATAGAAAAGTATTCAATGGATAATTCTGGAAAAGATGTGTTTATTATAGACAACAGTGATTTTGAGTCAACAAAATACAGGATTATGGATTACATAAAATTGAAGATTACTGATTAAGGGCATTGGTAATATCTCTTATTATCTCTTCAGGGTCTTCTATTCCAACTGAAAGCCTCATATAACTGGAGTCCACGCCAAGTGTACCCAACTCATCAGCATTCAGGGATCTGTGGGACATTGTGACAGGTATAGATATTATCGTTTCAGTCCCTCCCATAGTATTTGCAGGAACTATTTTTTTCAGTTTAGCTGTGAATTTTTCAGGATCAGTTTTTACCTTAAAGCAGACTATGCCAGAATAGCCTTTCATGCATTCCCTTGCCACTTCATGGTCGGGATGGTCAGGGAGCCCTGGGTAAATTATCTTCGATATTCTTGGATTGTCCTCAAGAATCCTGGCTATTTTCATGGCATTTGAATTTATTTTTTCCATTCTGATTCCCAGTGTTTTCATTCCATTTTCTGTCAGAAATGCGGAATTAGGATCTAGAGATGTTCCCATGGTCCTCCTCATGGCGTCAATTTTCTCTATAAGGTCTTTTCTACCTGCTATAAGTCCTGAAATAACGTTATTATGGCCGGAAATAAACTTGGAGCCACTGTGCACAACTATGTCAGCTCCCAGTTTTACAGATTTTAAATTATAGGGAGTCGGAACAGTGGAATCGACAATTAGTATGGCACCAACTTCCCTGCATTTCTCTGATATTGCCCTTATATCATTTACCCTTAATATTGGGTTTGTCATGCTCTCAACAAAAACAATTCTGGTATCCTTTCTTATACCTCTTATAATATTCTCTGTGCCTGGATTGGATATATCGGCCTGGATTCCCCATTTACCCAGAAAATCCCTGATAAAATGATAGGACCTTGCAAATGTGTCAAGGTGTGTCAATATCCTGTCACCGGGCTTTGAAAGAGCCAGCAATGTAGTTGTGATGGCACCCATGCCTGATGAAAACACATTGTAATCCTCCGCTTCCTCCAGATCTCTTATCTCAAGGCCGAGATTTTCCACTGTTGGATTGTATTCCCTGCTGTATCTGTATTTTTCCCCCTCAGGGGCAGCATAGGAACTTGTCTGGTATATGGGAAATGTAAGCGGGCTTGCATATATTTTATTATTATTCATCGTAACCCTCCAGAATTTCTGTTTCACGAATAGCGTATCCGGTATTATATGAATTCATGGTGTTTTTTATATCATTTAACATTTCATCTTTCCTCGTTTTTTCATCGGTAAATATCAGGATTGTGGGCCCAGCCCCGCTTATGCATGCGGAAACAGCGTTTCTATTCATGGCTTTCTCCCTTATACTGTTGTAAAATGGGAACATGGCCTCTCTTGACCGTTCCACAATATCATCTTTCATGCCCTCACGTATTGCATCTCTATCCCCTTTCATAAAACCATAAAGCATTGTTGATATTCTTGAGGAATTCACTATATGTTCATCCATTGTTATGGATTTTGGCACAATTGACCTTGCATACTGGGTTTTGCTCTTTATGTTAGCCTCTGGAATTATCAGCAGAAGCTTAAAATCATAATTAACACTAATTTTCCTGACCTTTACAGGCGAATTGGAACTTATAAGTGTGAGCCCACCATAAATCCCCGAAGAAACATTATCTGGATGTGCAGAACCGCAGGCTGCAATTTCTCCGTACATGGAATAATATACCATTTCATCTTTGCCCATATCAAGTTTCAGAAGGTCGTTTACCGCTTTGACTGCGGCTGATGATGATGCACCACTGCTTCCTAATCCAAGCCCAATGGGGACACCTTTTTTTATTTCCATTTCAATGCCGCATTTTATTTCCCTGTCTTCCAGTATTTTCATAACACTGAGTCCGGCAGTGTTTTTTTCTGGATATTCAGGTGTAGAATCTGAAATAATCTTAACCTTGCCGTCCCCATTCTGTTTTACAGTCACCGAATCAAAAAATGCCCTGTGGCCCATTGACAGTATATCATACCCAGGTCCCAGATTGGCTGAAGAGGAATAACTCCGTTTTGTAACTTCCATTTTATAATATTCACTCATAAAATAAATTACTTATTTAATGTAATATGATTCTTGGTAATATTGGCAGGAAAAACAAATGTATATCATGGGAACAATATTAATCTCAATTAGTTTTTGAAATACTCATGGTTATTATGTGGTCACAGTGAAATAAAGATATATCAATATTTTAAAATACTATTTAGTAAATATGGGTATATGAAAACCAATGATGGTATAACACTCAGGGTAGCTGAGGCAAATGCAACCGATCCCGGCATGGCCAGGGTCAGACTTGATGAAATTTCCAGGTTAGATCTTGATGTTGAAATAGGTGATGTTGTTGCCATTGACAAGGTTAGATCTACTGTTGGACGTGTGTTCAGATCCCGGCCTGAGGATGAGAACAAGGGTATTGTCCGTATAGACAGTGTGATGAGAAATAATTGTGGTGCTTCAATAGGGGATAAGGTAAAGGTAAAAAAGGTAGACGTGGAAGAAGCAAAGAAAGTTGTTCTTGCCCCAATAATAAGAAAAGACCAGAAATTAAGGTTTGGGGAAGGCATAGATGATTTTGTCCAGAAAGCTCTGATAAGAAGGCCTTTGATAGAGCAGGACAGCATAAGTGTTCCAGGACTCACACTTGCCGGGCATACAGGCTTACTTTTCAAGGTAATTAAAACTATTCCCAGTAAGATTCCTGTTGAGGTAGGGGAGGAAACTCATGTGGAAATAAGGGAAGACCCCGCTTCTGAAGTGCTGGAAGAAGTAACAAAGGTAAGCTATGAAGATATTGGTGGCCTTTCCGATCAGCTGGGAAGAATAAGAGAAATAATAGAGCTTCCCTTAAAACATCCGGAACTTTTTGAAAGGCTCGGCATAACACCTCCAAAGGGTGTGCTGCTTAATGGTCCCCCAGGAACTGGAAAAACACTTATAGCAAAGGCTGTAGCCAACGAAAGTGGTGCAAACTTCTACGCAATCAACGGACCGGAAATTATGAGCAAGTATTACGGCCAGAGTGAACAAAAACTCCGGGAGATATTCCAGAAAGCTGACGAATCAGAACCATCTATAATATTTATTGATGAAATAGATTCAATAGCCCCTAAAAGGGAAGATGTGCAGGGAGAGGTTGAGAGAAGGGTTGTTGCCCAGCTCCTGACACTTATGGACGGGTTGAAAGACCGGGGGCACGTAATAGTCATAGGTGCAACAAACAGACTTGACGCTGTTGACCCCGCCCTGAGAAGGCCGGGCAGGTTTGACCGTGAAATCGTCATAGGAGTCCCAGACAAAAAAGGGCGTATGGAAATACTTGCAATACACACAAGGGGGATGCCCCTGGGAATGGATGATGAGAAACAAAGTGAATTCTTCAGCAGAATAGGAGACATAACATATGGTTTTGTGGGGGCTGATTTAGCCGCCCTGACAAGGGAAGCTGCCATGAATGCCCTAAGGAGGTACCTTCCTGAAATAGATCTGGATAAGCCTATACCCACGGAAGTGCTGGAAAAAATGATCGTCACAGAAGACGATTTCATGGAAGCACTAAAGAGCATTGAGCCAAGCAGCCTCAGGGAAGTCACAGTAGAGATCCCAAACATAAAATGGAATGATATAGGGGGTCTGGAATCGGTAAAATCAGAGCTTCGTGAAGCTGTGGAACTTCCACTTCTGAAGCCAGATGTATTTAGCAGGTTAGGTATCAGGGCTCCAAAAGGATTCCTGCTTTACGGCCCTCCGGGAACAGGGAAAACATTGCTTGCCAAGGCTGTAGCCAACGAAAGCAACGCTAATTTCATATCCGTGAAGGGTCCGGAGGTTCTTTCAAAATGGGTCGGCGAGAGTGAAAAAGCCGTCCGTGAAATATTCAAGAAGGCAAAACAGGTATCACCTGCAATCATATTCATGGATGAAATAGACTCAATCGCACCCAGGAGAGGAACGTCCATGGACTCGGGTGTCACAGAAAGGATAGTTAATCAGCTGTTGACCTCAATGGACGGCATAGAGGTGCTCAATGGCGTTGTTGTTATCGCTGCAACAAACAGGCCTGATATAATTGACCCGGCACTGCTCAGGGCAGGCAGATTTGACAAGATAATATACATACCGCCTCCTGAAGAGGAAGGAAGGCTGAAAATATTGGAAGTCCATACAAAGAAAATGCCTCTTGCCAAGGATGTCGATCTCCATGATATTGCAAGAAAAACAGAGGGCTATGTTGGTGCCGATCTGGAAAACCTGTGTCGGGAGGCAGGAATGATGGCGTATCGTGACAATCCTGATGCTACTGAGGTTAATCAGGAGGCATTTATAAGGGCAATGAAGACTATACGACCTTCAATAGACAAGAATGTTATAAAATTCTACAACGATCTTTCAGCAACAATGGGAAGAGACATAAGCGAAAAGAAGAAAACTGAGGATCTGGGTCTCTACCAGTAATCAATTTTTTATAAATATATAACTCTCCACATCTAATTTTTCATCAGAATTTTTTCTCAGGTATATCTTATCATTTTTTCTGAAGGCAAGAACTATTTTGTTTTCCTTTTCCATTATATGGATGAATTCACTGTATGTCCTGTCCATATACCCTTTATCCACATCCTCTTCAGAAATGCTATCAGATGTAAGCAAATCATTGATAAACTCTGGAATTCCCGGGATCATTATGGATGAATAAATTAGCATGGATGATACATCGCCCTTTATTATTATATCATCCATAAAGCTGGATGCATGTTCACGGCTGTCAGGATTAAGAATCTCACCGATTATTCTTATTTCTGGATTAAGTTTCCTTATAATCATGGCAGATAAAATGTTTTCAGCATCCATGCCCATCTGATCCTTATCCTCGGCCCTTGAAAAAATTATGACAGACGATGCCTTTTTTATGCCAGCCCTGATCAGGTCGTTTTCCCTCAGGAAACTGCCTTTCACAAATGTATATTCATTATCTCCCTTAATCTCATTTTCATTTAGGATAACTATGTCAATACCATCATATTTTATCCTTTCCAGTACTTTCTTTGTGCTTTCATTATAGTTGCACAATACTATATGTTTCTTTTCAGCTGCCATTCTCTCACCCAATTTTGAGGATAACCTTATATCTATAAGCATGCTTGTCAGGCCAGCCATCAGATATCCAAGGGACCCTATTCCTATTACCATTATGATCATGCCATTTGTCCTTCCAGCCAGGCCATATACCGGTGTGTCTCCATAACCAACTGTTGTAATAGTCTGCATAGTCCACCAGAGGCTTGTGAATAATGAGTGGATGCCGCTGGATGCTATGTTATTTTCAATATAAAATTCGCTGAATACCGAATATATTATAACACCTATGGTTAAAAGCGAAGCTTTCATTACATGATTTCTTGAATATTTCCTGAATTTCCTGAAAAAGAGGAAAAATGGATTCACCATCTTTGATAGCAATTGTATATTTATTTTTTGTTAAGGCACCCGGAATTTTAGCATTGTCAAATTCATAGGATTAACAGTACAGGCTGAAATACCCCATAAAATCAACAAACAACATGGCAGCAATGGCAGCAGGATCGGATTGTAGCATGCAGCGAAGTATCTGGCAGATAGAGACGGTGGCGCAGGAGATTTCTGTATGGCCTATACAGCACTTGAAATGGAGCGAATAATGAAAAACCTCACTTTACGGCTGGTCATGGCAATTTCATGTGAATGAGCCTTCAGCAAATATGGCAGATCTAATATAGAGAAAAGATATCTGCATCATATGTCAATAATGATTTTGATAGATCCACCAAAGAATGTAAGGCCAAAGGGCGCCTTAAGAGCAGATGTAGCCTGGAAACTGTTTCTACCCGACGTAATGGGGGACATTCCACACGAATGGGGGAAGGAAAGTGAATCCTTCAAGCACTGGTTATGGGTTGAACTCTCAAGAAAACTTGGGTTCCTGAGGAAGGATCCAGTTGATCCAGTTTACATACTCACGCCTCAATTGACGGCAGAGGGAAAGAATTTTCTGATTAGGTCATGTTCATTCTGGTCAAACGAGGTGTATGCCACAGACCAGTACGATGGAAATAGGATTCCGGAAGTATTGGGTGATAATCTCTGGATTCCTCCTCTGGTCAACACAATGAGATCTCCAGGAGAGGATCCTACGCTTACCCGGATCACAGAGATCGAACAAAAGGCAGTCCACACACTCCTGTCTCCAGTTCTGGGATGTGGCAGATCAAACATACGGACATATAATATTCCCCCGAACATGACCTTTGCAAGGTTCCACAGCCATACTTCAAGGGAAGAACTGTACTTCGTGCTGAGTGGAAAAGGAACTGTCGAAAAACGGCT
>JAKBQO010000063.1 GCA_021835185.1 Thermoplasmata archaeon | reverse complement strand
TATTATTATCAACAGATGAATATGCAATCATAATAAACATAGCAGCAACCAATACTGCAACTAGCATTACATATTTATGCTTCATAATAAATATAATTCTAAAAAATATATAAATTTTTCGACATACGCCACGCTAGACATTATATAGAAAAATTAATAAAAAAAATATATCTGGAAACACAGATAATTTAGCTTTTTATCTGGATTTCAATCCTGACGCCATCGGGGATGGATATTCTCATTAATTGCCTTAGAGTTCTCTCATCGGCATCCACATCCATAAGGCGTTTGTGTACTCTCATTTCCCAGCGGTCCCATGTTGGAGAACCTTCCCCATCGGGGCTTTTCCTTAAGGGAACTTTAAGTTTTTTTGTAGGCAATGGGATTGGACCGTGTATTTCTACACCAGTTCTCTTTGCTATGGCTTTGATCTCGTTGCAAACTACGTCAACTATTTGATTTTCGGTGCCACTCAGTGAAATCCTTGCTTTATATGCCATATATCATCACGCTACTGTGGCTTTTTCAAGGTCTATGCACTGACCGGCTGCAACGGTCATACCCATATCCCTTATTGCAAATCTTCCCAGCTGCGGGAACTCCGATACTTTCTCTATTACAAGGGGTTTGTCAGGTATAACCTTAACTACAGCTATATCCCCTGCTTTTATGAAATCGGGTTTTTCCTTAAGTGTGGTTCCATCCTTCGGGTTTATTGTTTTTATGATTTCTTCAAATCTGCAGGCTATCTGGGCAGTATGTACGTGGAATACAGGTTTGTATCCAGCTGCTATTACACTCGGGTGCTGAAGTACAACTATCTGGGCTGTAAATGATTTTACAACTGTTGGCGGTGCAGATACTGGGCCGCAGACATCTCCTCTCTTCAGGTCGTTCTTTGCAATTCCCCTTACGTTGAATCCTATATTGTCACCAGGTTCAGCGCTTTGCATTGCAGTATGATGCTCCTCTATTGACTTCACTTCCCCTGACTTGTTTGCAGGAAGGAATATTACCTTGTCATTTATTTTAATGACTCCAGTTTCCACTCTCCCTACTGGAACTGTGCCTATACCTGTTATGGAGTAAACATCCTCAACCGGTATTCTAAGCGGTTTGTCTGTTGGTTTTGCTGGTACCTTAAGGTTATTAAGTGCTTCCATAATTGTTGGGCCTTTCCACCATGACAGATTTGCGCTGTTTTTCATGATGTTGTCTCCCTTGTAACCGCTCATGGGTATAATTGGAACATCCTTAAATCCAATCGGGGTAAGCAGTTTTGTAACCTGTTCCTTTACTTCGTTGTACCTTTTTTCACTGTAAGCTGGCTGTGTTGCATCCATCTTGTTGACTGCAACTATGAGCTGTGATACACCAAGGGTCCTGGCAAGGAAAGCGTGCTCTCTTGTCTGTGCCATTACACCGTCACCCTCTCTTGCTGAAACAACAAGCACTGCTGCATCTGCCTGGCTTGTTCCTGTAATCATGTTCTTAACAAAGTCCCTGTGTCCGGGTGCATCAATAATAGTAAAGTAGTATTTGTCTGTCTGGAATTTTCTGTGTGTAAGGTCGATTGTAACTCCTCTTTCCCTTTCTTCCTTAAACCGGTCCATAACCCAGGCAAACTCGAATGTTGCCTTTCCCTTTTCTTCAGACTCTTTCTTGTACTCGTCTATTATGTGCTGTGGGATCTCTCCGTGTTCGAACAATAATCTTCCTACGAAAGTAGACTTTCCATGATCGACATGCCCTATTATAACTAAATTCATATGTGGTAATTCTGCCATTTTCTTTCACCTTTAACCAGGATTGACAATCCTTTCTTTACCATATAATACTTTAATATTTAAATATCTTTCTTATCATAATGGTAGTACAGATAAAAACGCGGGAGTTATACTTGAATCTTTAATTCTAAAAAATGTTTTGTGGCATAATTTCTGGCCCAGAATGGAATACTGGGGCTTTGCCCGTTCTAACCGGATCCTGGATATGGTACCACAAAAAAAGTCAAAATTGTCGAATATTGGGTGTATGATAATTTTTCAAATGAAGGAGGCAGGTTCCGGTGGAATTTAGGCTAGAGAATTTATTTGAAAACTCCTGAAGAATATTTTAACCGGATAGAAACTATGAAAATTGCTCTCTGCAATGATGAATAATAAAAATTAAAAATATCTCGCTCCTGTGATAATAAATATATACTAATTTAAAATATAGCTACATGGATTCTCAATTTAACATTATTTCAAAGGACAAAGATTCAATTAAAGTAGAAATGATAAATTATGACAATACCGTTTTAAGGCCCCTTGTCGAGGAGATATTAAAGGATGATAAGGTTGTGGAATCTCACTATTACATAAAACACCCCGACATAGACAATCCGGAGATTTATGTAAAAGTCAGTACGGGAAAGCCCCAGGCTGCAATTAAAAGAGCTATAAAACGCATGAACAAGATTTACGAATCGCTGGATGCGGAATTGCAGAAGGAACTTGAAAAATTCAAAGCCAGCACAGAAAAAAATGAACAGTAGATATATCCTGGAACTTTCAGGTGAAAATATTGAAATAGCCTACACTGAAATAAAATCTATCCAGGAAACTTATAAAAATTTTCAGATAATTTTTCTCAGTGGTAAATTCGCATTAATTGATGGTGACCCTGCAAAGGTAATGAATTCTGCATTCACCAATTATATATCCAGAGTTATAAATGAAAGTGACGATTACAAGAATTTTACCGGAACAGAAATTCCGGATGGTTTTTTTTACGTCAGGGTTATAGGAAAAGCTAAAACAGAGACAGAGGGGATAGAATCTGAAATAGGGAGAAATTTAGGTGGCAAAGGCAGAATATCCTTTAAAAATCCGGATTTTATTGTCAGGGCAATTTTTCTGGATAAATGGTACCTGTGCATCCTCACATATGAAAGGGATAAAAAACGTTTCGAAGAGCGTAGGGCGCCTATGAGGCCATTTTTTTCACCCGTTTCCCTCCACCCTAAATATGCAAGATATCTGGTTAACACATCAGGGACAGTGGAGGGAGATACCTTGCTTGACCCGTTCTGTGGAACTGGCGGCATACTCATAGAGGCTTCAATGCTTGGGAGAAAAATAATCGGAAACGATTCAGAACTTAATATGGTAATGGGCACAAAATTGAATTTTAAGTATTTTGGCATAGAGAATTATAAAATGTATAATTTAGATATAGCCAGCTTATCACTGGATAAGAAGGTTGATGGGATAGTCACAGATATGCCGTATGGGAGAAGTTCCGGAGTAAACAACCATGACATAGTAGAATTATATAAAGAATCATTCATAAAATTTAACGAATTGTTAAAAAGCAGAGGAAAGTGCTCCATTATAGTAAATAATACCCAGTTTCTTGATTATGCTGTAAAATATTTCAATATAGAAAAAATTGTGCCTGTGTACCAGCATAAGTCGCTGATCCGGCAATTTGTTATTTTATCCAGGATTAATTAACCGGAGTTATGCTTATCTGGACATTTTCACCATCAATATCCCAGGTTTTTCCATCAGTGGAAGATGAAAATTCTATGCTTTTGCTTAATGTCTCATTCTTTATAAGATCCATAAACTTCTCTATGGATTTTCTTATATCGCCTGACACATTTATCTCCGTTTTGATATTCCTGGAATATTCCAGATTAAGGTCCTTTCTCATTATCTGTATTCTCCTTATAATTTCCCTTGCGTATCCTGCCAGCAGAAGATTGTTGTCAATATTTTTGTTTATGAATACGGATATCCCTGTTTTTTCATCACTGGCAAAGGCATATTCCGGTGATGGATCCTCGTGGATTTCAAAAAAGTCCGGTGTAAATTCATTGCCTTTATACGTTATTTTGCCGGTTTTTTTAAGTTCACTGTAAATGTTTTCTGAATTCAGGTACTCAGCAAATTTATTGGTGTCCCCCCTCAATACCGGAGCTACCTTTGAGAAAACAGGTTTTACTGTTGTTTTAACTGGCCTTTCTCCAAATGGTATAAATTTAATATCCATAGAATTAAGCTCCGGGGATATTATATCAAGAATAGCCGGATTTAATTCCATATCGCTGTACAGCATTATATTGCCCACAACCTGCCTTCCTTTTATATTGGATTCCTGCCTTGCCCGCCTGGAAAGTTCCATTATGGATATGGCATATTTAAATTCCTTTTCCAGATCGCTGTCTATGTAATTATTGTCAGGTTCCGGGTATTTTTCTGAATGGATTGTTTTTTCCGGGCCTGAGAGTTTCTGGTACATATAATCTGTATAGAACGGCGCCAGGGGTGCAAGAAGTTTCAGTATGTTTATAAGGGTATAATACAGTGTTTCGTATGCTCTCTTCTTCTCATCGTCCAGTTTCCCTTCCCAGAATCTTTTCCTTGATAGCCTCAGGTAATAATTGGAAAAATCGTTTATAAGGTCCATTATGTTTCTGAGAGCTATATGCATATCAAATTCATCCATATTCTTCCGGGTGTTTTCTATTGTAGAATTTAATCTGGAAAGGAGCCACCTGTCCAGAAGGTTGCTGGAGGGTTCAAGGTCCTGGAAGACGAATCCATCCAGGTTGGCATTGGATGCAAAAAATGAGTAAACGTTGGATAGTGTGCCGAACACCTTTCTTGCAGTATCGCCTATGAGCTTCTTGTCAATTGATTTTGAATTCCATGGTGCGCCTGTGTAGAAGAAAAGCCTTGCAGGGTCTGCACCATACATAGATATAAAATCCCTTGCTGTAACAAAATTCCCCTTGCTTTTGCTCATTTTCTGCCCGTTTTCATCAAGGATAAAACTCATAGACATTACATTTTTATATGCATTTCTTCCAAAAAGCAGGGATGATATAACATGAAGCGTGTAAAACCAGCCACGTGTCTGGTCAATTGCCTCGGTTATAAAATCTACAGGTATGCCTTCTGTGTCAAAATTTTTGTTAAAGGGATAATGCATTGCGGCATAGCTTGCACTCCCAGAGTCAAACCATGTATCTATGACATATGGCTCCCTTTCCATAGTTTCTGAACATTCCGGGCACTTCAGTTTAACAGCATCGATAAATGGCCTGTGTAAGTCATCCGGTATATTGCCACCATGCTTTTCTATGTCTTCCCTGCTTCCAACTGCAAGGTAATGGCCGTTGCTACATTTCCATATTGGCAATGGAGTTCCCCAGTATCTGTTCCTGCTTAGCGCCCAATCCTTTGCATCATTAAGGAAATTCCCGAATCTTCCGTCTTTAAGGTATTCCGGATACCAGTTAACCTTATCATTATTTTTCTTCAGCAGCTCCCTTATTGTGGATACTTTGATAAACCATGCATCCAGTGGATAATAAAGCAGTTTTGTTCCGCACCTGTAGCAAAATGGATATGTATGCTTTATTTTCTGGCTTTTAAATAGAAGGTTATTTTCCTTCAAGTATCCGATTATATCAGGATTAACATCCATGACAAACTTATCTTTCCATGGAACGCTATTATCAAATTTTCCCTCTGAATCCACAGGATTTATAAGGCTAACATTGTATTCCTTTGCTATGTCAAAATCGTCAGCTCCGAATGCGGGTGCTGCATGGACTATTCCCGTACCATCCTCTGCTGTTACAAAATCACCAGGAACGACCTGGAGTGCATTACTGCCAACGTGAAGAAATGGCATAAGCTGCTCATAACGTGTTCCAACAAGGTCTTTCCCTTTCATTGTTTTCAGGACTTTTGCATCCTTAAATAATGATTGGACGGTGCTGGATAATACATAATATTCATTGTTTCCATCCGAAACCAGAGAGTAATCAAAATCTTTATTGACAACAAGAAGTTCATTTGATGGCAGTGTCCAGGGCGTTGTTGTCCAGGCTATAAGATACCGGTTCATGCTGCCTTTTACCCTGAACTTCACATACACAGATATATCATCTGTATTCTTATATCCCTGGGCTACTTCATGGGAACTTAATGATGTTCCGCATCTGGGGCAATATGGGACAATTTTGTAATCCTTTACAAGCATATTTTCATCAAATAGCTTCTTCAGGGCGTACCATTCACTCTCCATATAGTCGTTTCTCAATGTTACATAGGATTTATTCTCATCAATCCAGTAGCCTATTTCACTGTCTACTTCGTTCCATTCATCTATGTATGTAAATACACTGTTTCTGCAGTATTCATTAAATTTTTCTATTCCAAAATCCTCTATTTCCTTTTTTGTATTAAACCCGAAATGCTTTTCGGCTTCCAGTTCAACAGGAAGGCCGTGGCAATCCCACCCGCCGGTTCTCCTTCCTATGTCGTATCCGGACATGTATTTATACCTCATGACAGTATCTTTTACTGTCCTGGTCATGAGGTGCCCTACGTGGGGCCTACCGTTTGCTGTTGGGGGCCCCTCGAGAAAAGTATATCTTTTAAGGTTCCTGTCCTTATTCAATATATCCTCGATGATTTTATTTTCTTTCCAGTATTTTCTTATTTCTTTCTCAATATCCATCGATGATTTGTTAACGTCAATAGTCTGGTAAAAATTGCTACTCATTATCAGTTCAGTAATAAAATGTATTTATTATTTTTTATCAAATCTAATTATATGCAATGTTAATAATCCGCGGGTAGTTGAAAGGATCCATAAAATACATACTACCAGCATAAAAATAATCGGGGCAGTTGCAAAGATGCCACAGGATATTTAATTCCTGTACTTGCTGTATGAATATATTAAATCTATGAGGTTTTTCTCCATTTTTTCGTCTATGGTGCCATCTTCCTTCTTTTTAATTATATATTCCTTGGCATCCTTAATGCCTTTCTTTGAAGTGATAGCATATATGCTGCCCCTTACTGCTCCCCTGACACTGTCAGGAAGGTCCTTCAGCATAGTTCCAAGCATGTAGTTGAATTCGTCTTCCCGCCTCATGTCAAGTTTTTTTGAAGCTTTTTCGCCATTATTTTCCCGGTAATTTTTATTAACCCTTGTTCCATATTTTCTATACTTGTAATTGGCCATTCACTTTTATAGGTTAAATTTATATTTAATATTTGTTAATTTATATGCTTTACCTACAATTTATAATTGTATAAACATTATATATCAGTAAAAAATATAGTTTAAGGTTTGATATTATGAAAATGCCAAAACAGATAAAAACTTACTGTCCATATTGCAAAAAACATACAGTACATGATGTAGAAAGAGTACGTAAAAGAAAGGCCAGCGAATTAAGGGCAGGCCAGAGGAGGTTTAGAAGGGTTACATCAGGTTATGGAGGATTTCCAAGGCCAAGGTACGAAGGAAGGGAAAAACCAACCAAAAGAATTGCATTGAGGCTTAAGTGCACAGTATGCAAGAAATCTATAACACCACCCACACAGAGGGCCAAGAAATTTGAAATAGTGGAGGCATAAATATGGCAGATGAATTTAAAAAATTGAAGGATGTAGGAAATAATTTCCTTAAAATTAAATGTAAAGATTGCGGAAATGAACAGATTATTTATTCAAAAGTCTCCTCTGTGGTAGTTTGCAACATCTGTGGGTCAACCATAGCAAAACCAACAGGTTCAACACTTGCCACATCTGGAGAGCTTGTTGAAAAGATAAAATTATAGGCCAGTTATGTCCAGAGATATGCCAGAACCCGGAGATTTAGTAGTTGTTACGATAAAAGAAGTCCAGAATTATGGTGCAATTGTACAGCTGGATGAATATCCTGGCGTTTCAGGTTTTATTCACATAGCTGAGGTCGCAACAGGATGGATTAAGCACATTAAAGATTTTGTCAGGGTTAACCAGAGAACAGTATGCAAGGTATTGAATGTTGATAGCAATAGGAGGCATGTTGACCTTTCCCTTAAAAGAGTTAACGAGCACCAGAAGAGGGAGAAGATAGAAGAATGGAAAAACGACCAGAAATCTGAGAAGCTCCTGGAAATTGTGGCAA
>JAKBQO010000062.1 GCA_021835185.1 Thermoplasmata archaeon | reverse complement strand
AATTCCCGGGTCGTATATTCTTTCTACTGGCTTCTTTTCCTCCATTACACTCGAATTCATTCTTTAAAGTTATACATTTCTATGTTTTCAATCCGGCAAATATCTGAAAAACAGTAAAAAATTGTGCAATTTCAGGGTATATAAAAGTATAGCAAAAGAATTTAAATCACTGTGTATTAGTTATATGGTGAAACAAATGGAACATGATTTTAAAATTATTGATTACATAATAAAGGGGAATGAAACACATGACGGTGCAGGTGTGAAGCTAAAACGTATTTTTGGTGGTCCGAATACCGTTCAATTGACAGACCCATTTCTGCTTCTTGACCACTTCGGGTCAGATCGCATAGAAGATTATATTGCAGGATTTCCATGGCATCCACACAGGGGAATAGAGACAATAACTTACCTGCTTTCTGGAAAAGTAGAACACAGGGACAGCACAGACCACCGTGGAACAATATACCCTGATGAACTTCAGTGGATGACCGCAGGTAGCGGCATATTCCATGAAGAAATGCCAAAACCACTTGATGAAAAAAACCCTGAGGAACTGATAAAGGCATACGGAATGCCCACTCTTGTTTCAGGATTCCAGCTGTGGCTTAATTTACCTGCTAAGTATAAAATGTCTACTCCCGCTTACCGCAGCATCAAGGGCAGTGAAGTTCCTAAAATTGAAATTGACGGTGCAACATTAAAAATTATAGCAGGAGAATATAACAAAGTATCTGGCATGTACAATTCACAGTACGGCATCGACCCGCTATACCTCGATATTACAATGGATGAGGACTCAGATTTTGTTTATAGAGTTAAAGATGGATACACATCACTGATATTTTCTATAACAGGAGAAGGAATATCTAACGGCCAGAAACTTGAACCTGATACTGCCGCAATAATGTCCAGAAATGGTAATTTCATAAAAATTCATACAGGAAATTCAAAATACCGCTTTATCCTTCTATCCGGAAAACCATTGAATGAACCTATTAAGTGGTATGGGCCAATAGTAATGAATACAGATGAACAGATACGTGAGGCTATAAGCGACCTGAATAACAATAATTTTGTCCGTGAAAAGAATCCCATAGTAGAATAAGTTATTCTGTAAGAATTATATATCTATTCTATTTTTAGATAAGAATTAAATATCCTGTTGCAATGGTATGACATGGAAAATGATAGCGATGCCAATCAGTATATGATATCACTGAAATATCAGTTTAAATCATACCTGCGGACAAAAAGATTCCTGGGGTTGATTTTATTTACAACAATAATATCTATAGGTATCACCGCTTTAATGCTTCATGATGAATACTCAATGCTCAAAGCCGGAACTCCTTTATTATACTTTTATAAGTACCTTTCAGGATTTTCGGCTGATCTGGTTGTAATTATAGGTGCATTCTTCGGTGGGGATATTATTTCCACAGATACCGGCACAAATGCCGCATACTACACACTTGTGCAGCCTGTAAGGAGATCCATATTATTTGTAGGTAGATTTACTGCTGCCTTAATATCTTCATTTATAATAGTGCTGGTTTACTTCGTAGTTGGCGTTGGCAGTTCCTTTTACCTCTATGGAAAGGTAACACCGGTTATATTTGAAAGCCTTGGAATACTCGTATTATTCCTGGCAGCTGCAATTGCATTTGCATCACTGTTCTCAGGTATATTTAAAGGGCAATCAAGCGGGATTATTGTTTCAGTATTATTGCTCTTCATAGGATTCCCTATAATAGATGAATTTGTAGGCAGTATCGGTGGCATAGACCCGCTATTTTCACTTAACTTTGCCGGTGAAATCATGTACCTTATCTTTGAAAAACCATACCCTGCGGTTAAGGCATCAGGCAGTGGTTTTGGCCCTGGTGCTGGTGCAGGTGCATTTTACACCTTCAGCCCGACAGTGATGCAGGGACTTGGTGTGCTGATTGCATACATAATAATATGCGGGATAATTGCGATAATATTGTACTCAAGGAGGCAAATAGAGGGATAAATATGGAAATAACATTCAATAAAGTTACAAAGAAATACCATAAATTTATGGCACTCGATGATGTTTCATTCAATTACCGTGACCATGGGGCTATTGGATATCTCGGGCCAAACGGCGCTGGAAAGACCACAACCCTTAAGGTTATGACAAATCTCCTCCGCCCGTCTGAAGGGCATGCGGAATTAAATGGCATAGACGTAAATAAATATCCAAAGAAAGCACTGGCAAATGTTGGCTCTATGATAGAAACGCCAACTCCATATCCATTTCTTACTGTGAAAGAATCAATGCAATTTGTTGGTGAATTAAGAGGAATAGATAAAAAAACAATCAATTCAAAGATAGATGAATTCTATGATGCATTGAAATTGCCACCATTGACATCGAAAATGGGCCAGCTATCCAAAGGTCAGAGGCAAAGGGCAGTGTTTGCATCTGTTTTAATATCTGATCCAGATGTAGTTATACTTGATGAACCCACCAGCGGGCTTGATCCATTTGAAAGAAAGATATTCCGGGATTTTATACTGGAATTGAAAAAAACCAAACTGGTCTTCTTTTCATCACATATACTTTCAGAGGTTTCAGAAACCTGTGACGATGTGATTTTTATTAATCATGGCAAGATACTGAAACAGGGTAAAATTGATGAGATAGCCCAGGAGTTTAACACCAATGCCGTCTCTATAGAATTCCTCAAACCGTTAGATAACAATATGATAAAAAACATTCAGTCACTGGGAAGCGGTGTATTAAAGACAGATGGGAAATACGCCGTAATTAAATTTTCAGGGAAGGAAGATGAAAGGGCACAGATACTGGAGAATGCAATAAAACTTGCACCAATTATTTCATATACTTCGTATGGTTCTGACCTGGAATCAGCATACCTGTCAATTCTGGGTGAGAAATCCTAACTTTAGTGGTGGAGTCAATGCTCAGGAAATTTCCGGATAATTTCATGTTCGGTACCGCGACAAGCCCATTTCAGGTGGAAATGGGCAGATCAGATAATTCTATATCTTCAGAGAGCGACTGGTATAAATGGTCACATGATAGTAATATAATACAGAAAACCTATGTAAGCGGAGATTTCCCGGACGATGGCCCGGATTTCTGGAATAATTATAAAAGATTCATCGATGCTTCTATTGATATGGGAAATAATTCCATAAGAATTGGCATAGATTGGGCCAGAATATTCAAAACATCAACTGAAAGTGTGGATGCAGTTGCAAGCAAAAACGAAAAGGGTGATGTTTATGCAATGTCATTCCCTGATAACTTTATCCAGAGAATGGATTCCATTGCGGATAATGATGCTGTAAAACATTATGCTGAAATAATGGAATACATAAAGGCAAGAAATTTAAAGCTTATTTTAACAGCATACCACTGGCCTTTGCCAATATGGTTGCATGACCCTGTAAAATGCAACCAGGACTTTGCAAATTGCAGGGAAAAAGGATGGGCAGACAAAGCCACAGTAGAGGAATTCGGCAAATACATTTATTATATTTATAATAAATTTCACAGATATGTAGATATATGGAATACACTGAATGAACCGAACATAATAGCTATTAATGGCTATGTTTATGGCAATCTGGAGGGATTTCCTCCTGGATTGTCTAACTTTTCAATAGCTGTATCCGTTATGAGGAACCTCGCCTACGCACATAATATAGCATATAAAATTATCAAGGCACTTGATCATTCCTCACAGGTCGGGATCAATGTAGCTGTCCCATATTTCCAGCCTGAAATGGATACACCGGAAAACAGGTTCATTGTAAATTATGTTAAACACATTTTTTATGACCTGTACCTCAATTCTGCCCTGTACGGAAACTTTGACAATTCCCTATCTGGAATTTTTAATGAATCACGGCCCTCTGAATTTGCAGGTACAGATTTTATAGGAATAGATTATTACAGCAGGATAAGGGTAAGATATGTGGACAACGACAATGTTGACCTGAGGTATAGATTTGCCTTTTTGCCCTGCAGCAAGTGCTCGGATAATTACTGGGATATATTTCCTGAAGGCATACGCAATGTTTCGAGGTCAGTATTCAACCATTACAGAAAACCTGTTATGATACTGGAAAATGGGGTTGCGGATGCAGAAGGATCATTGCGCAAAGAATTCATAGAAAAACATCTTATAGAGCTACATAAGGCCATTAAGGAAGATTATATACCTGTAAAAGGATATTTCCACTGGTCTATAGTGGATAACTATGAATGGGCCAGGGGTTATAAGGACAAATTCGGGCTTTATAAAATCAATAATGGAGAATTCGTGAAAACGGAAGCCTCTGAATTTTATAGCAAAATATGCCACGATCATGGTGTGGAAGATAGCGATTTTAAAACTTATTAGCTAAATGAAATCCAGAGAGAATGCATAAAGGTTAAAAATATATAATAAAGCTATATACTATTATATGTATCTACGAAGCTATTTAAATTCACCCGAAGTAATGGAATTAATAGATCATATAGTGCATTCTGATTTTGTAGAAGCTATGAAAGATGGAACTATAGAGGATGAGCGATTCAGGTATTACTTAAAGCAGGATCATATATACCTGAAATATTATAAAGCAGCAGGAGAAGTTATAGGGAAAAATACCGGTGATGATAATATCAGGGAACTCTACAATGAAATTGGCAGTGAAGAGCCAGAATTTCACAGGAACATGTTAAAGCAATTTGGAATAGATGAGGCCGGAATAAAAGAATCTGAAATAAACTATACAACATATTCTTACATAAATCACCTTTTGCGCTGGTCAAAAGACTCTTCTATTAACGGGATGCTATCCATGTTCCCATGCCAGTGGTCTTACGGTTATATTGCGGAAGCAACTGCAGCACCCTCAGAAAAATATCTATTCTGGTTTGATTTTTACCGGTCAAAAGATTACAGGTCAATAACTGATAAATATCTTGAAATATTGCAAAAAGAACCTTTAAGCACATATCAGGAACAGATTATCAAATTTGGCCTGGAGTATGAATTAAATTACTGGAAAGAATGCTATATCGAAATAAAATAAATAGTGGTTTACCATTCACATCTAATGATAAACGGGGCACTGGATTACCTGTATAACCTCAAACGGGAAGGCATTAAACTGGACCTGACTGCAACTCAGGATTTCGCCAGCCATGTGGGCAATCCACAGTCTAAATTTAAGACGATACACATAGCAGGAACCAATGGAAAAGGTTCTATAGCATCATATGTGTATAATATACTCCGGCAAAAGTATAAAACAGGAATGTACACATCCCCGCATTTGCTTGATTTCAACGAAAGAATAATACTTGATTTAAATATGATTCCCGATAGTTATATTATTGATTTTATGAACTCAAACCGCGATTATATAGAAAATCTTGCAACCATATATAGAAATCCCACATTTTTTGAAACCACAACAGTAATGGCATTCAAATATTTTGCTGACAATAATGCTGACTACGCGGCGATTGAAGTCGGACTAGGTGGGAGGCTGGATTCTACCAATATAATTAACCCGGAAGTAAGCGTCATTGCACAGATAGGGTATGAACATTATCAGAGGCTGGGCTGTTCACTAACTTCAATAGCCCACGAAAAGGGTGGAATAATCAAAAATGGAAAACCGGTTGTACTGCTGGATAATAAACCCGAAGTTGTGGCAGAGATTACTAAAATCGCCAGTGTAAGGAATTCAAAGCTTGTAAAAGTTTCAGATTATTGCTCTATAACGGATCTTAAATTCAATCTTGACGGCATGTCTTTTAAGCTCCAGACACCCGTAGAGGAATATCATATCACCACATCAAACCTCGGATTATTCCAGCTCGGCAATATCAGCACAGCAGTAGCAAGCATGGAACTTCTGCCGGAAGGGTCCCCCGGTAAAAAATCCATAGAAAAAGGTATAAGGGAAAGTAGATGGCCATCCAGGTTTGAGGTAATAAGCAGGGAACCACTGGTAATAATGGACTCATCACATAACCCTCCCGCAGCACACGCACTAGTAGAGACCTTCTCAAACTTTGTAACGCAAAAGCCGGTACTGTTGATAGGAATGCTTGATGACAAGGATTATTTCTCCTATATGTCAATATTAAGAAAACTTTCAGACAGTGTAATTTTAACCACACCGGATGAACCATCCCGTTCACTGGATCCGGATGCCCTGGCAGCTGGCATAGGACATATGTTTCCTTCTATCAGAATAATTAAGGACCCAGTTGAGGCGTATAATTTTGCAATTCAGAATTATAGCTGTGTTCTGGTAACAGGTTCAATGTATCTTGTAGGCATGTTAAAAAAGTATCTGGGTTCGTCTGTCAGACCGTTTAACATGGATTAATCTATCGGTAAAATAGTAGGTAACAAACCAGGTTAAAAAACCTATTTGTATGTAGAATATATATGATGTAATTACTGGTATCTATGGACAATCCTTTTATCAAATACAACAAATCAAACGATTACGTGGTGGGCGACCTGAAGAAACTCAGCAGTTCATACATACCCGATAACTTTCCACACAGGGAAAAGCAGATAGATAGCATTGCAAGGGTTCTGAGCTCCATCGTTACAGGCGGGCTGTCATCAAATCTGCTGCTTTATGGCAAATCAGGCTCTGGCAAGACCTCTTCAGTTATTTATGTTACAGGCATGCTTAAGGAAACACTCAAAGGAAATATTAATATTATTTACATTAACTGTGAAATTTATGATTCGCAGTATTCCATCCTGGTATACCTTACCAATGCCATAAATTCTGGAGATGCCCCCATTCCCATACTTGGCCTTCCCCAGGACAAAATATATTTTGAACTGGTTAAAAGATTAAACAAATCAGGGCGTTATACAGTAATAATACTGGATGAGATAGATAAATTGATTCAGAAGAGCGGCAGTGACGCTCTTTACGTGCTTTTAAAGATAATGGCGGATAGCAACACATCATTGATAGGAATAACAAATGATGCATCATTTGTAAATGCACTGGATGCCCGTGTGCAGAGCAGGTTGAACCAGGAAAGCATCATATTTCCCCCATACAATGCTATGGAACTCAGGGATATACTGAATTTCAGGGTTTCAGGAATAATTAAAGATGGATTTATCACAGAAGCATCCATAAACCTCTGCGCTGCTTTGGGTGCCCAGGAACACGGTGATGCGAGGAAGTCTATAGACCTCCTGAGAATAGCCATAGATTCTGCCCTGAAGGACGGTAAAGATTGTGTTACTATAGATGATGTATACCTTGCCCGTGACAGGTTTGAGATGAACGTTCTGAAGGAGTCAATAAGGACGCTTCCCATCCATTCGAAGATGGTGCTGCTCAGCGCATGCCTCACACAGGAAACAGACGCAGATCTTTCAGTGACCGGTGAAATATATGAAAATTATGGGAACATATGCACCGAGCTGGGATTCCAGCCTCTTACAATGAGGCGGATATCAGATCTGCTGTCTGATCTGGAAGATACAGGCCTGCTTACCACAAATACAAGATCACTGGGAAGATATGGAAGAATGAAATTTATCAGGGTAATGGGTTCTATACAGAACGTAAAGGGATACACCCTTGAAGATCCTGCATTCGTAAATTTTCAGGGTTCAAAAATAGTCCGCCAGTCCAAATTAAGAACCAATTTTGATGCGTATGTGGAAACTTATAAAAACGGCGATTTTGACAATAAATGAGTTTTACAATCACCGGGGTGAAAGTTTCCAGTGTTGCCAATATGGCTGTCACAAAAATTTAATAAGGTTTTTACAATAATGGAATATGTTTAAATTATATAAACTGCCAAAGGAAGATAGGGGAATTATAGACGCCCTCCTTGCCGATGATGTTGTCGGGAGGCAGACAATTACCTATAAAGATGGAGTCAATTATGGCTATGATTCATCATATATTGTTCTTATA
>JAKBQO010000061.1 GCA_021835185.1 Thermoplasmata archaeon | reverse complement strand
TTTGAAAACACGGAAATAGAAACGGCAGTATCATATATTCAGGAAATAAAATCCATGGAAAGTGATAAGGCCACTCTGGAGGGAGAACTTGGGAATAACTTAAATGGCCATAAACTGTTCATCGAACTCTCAAATGAGAATGATAAACTGGATAAAAATATGAAAGTTATCCAGCCATATGAAGATGAATACATGCGGCATAAAAGCATTATTTCCGGTATTGACATTGGAGCTATCAGAAAGGAAATCGAGGATGCAGAATTATCCATTTCGGGATACAGGAAAAATATGGAGAAATTTGTATCAGAAATAGGCTTTTTGCCTGAATACGATGAGTACCTAAAGACCGGACAAATCTCCTCAGAAATAGACCGGCTTAAAATAGAAGTTGACCGGGCACGTGAAATGGAAGCACACCTGGAATCCTTAGAGTATGAAATAGAGGAGAGGCAAAAATCAATTGTTGATATTGGAAAAGAAGTGGAAGTAAATGAAAGAGAGTTGCAAAAATATCAGGGTTTAGATGATCAGGTTAATGAAATGGAATCACTGTACAGGGATGCAAATCAGAAAAGCATCAAAATGAATACCCTCGTGGAATCTTACTCCGAAAGAATAGCAGAAAACAAAAATATTGCAAAGGATCTTGAGCAGGATGCCGAAAAATACAAAAAGCTCCAGAAGTCCATATCAACGCTGGGGAAAATAAGGGATGCATTTGATTATAATGGAATCCAGGCAATAATAAGAAAGGACGCATCCGCTTCGATGACCAACCTCACCAGAAAATACCTTCAATCATTTAACCTGGACTTTGACGATATTTCCATAGATGAAAATTTTGACATAAAGGTCACACAGAATTCCATGGAACAGACACTGGAATCACTGAGCGGCGGTGAAAAAACGGCACTTGCCATTGCCATAAGGCTTTCTGTTGCAGAATATGTACTGGACAGGATAAGCACCATAATTATGGATGAACCCACGAATTTTCTGGATGAGGACAGAAGGAATAACTTGAAGGATATTATACTTTATTCACTGAAGGGAGAAAATCTAGTTCCACAGATGATTATGATAACACACCACAGCGAGTTAATATCTGTAGCAGATGCATCCTATGAGATAATAAAAACTGGTGGGATATCCCGTGTAATTTCATCCTGATCCATGAATAGTAATAAAATTCAATAAACATAAAATATCTTTGTGATATTATAAAGAATCATGATCAATCTTGATTACTCTAATGATGTTTACAGACCGGCAGAGGATACTTACCTTATTCTGGATAATGTAAAATGTGGAAAAGATGTCCTGGAAATGGGTTCTGGCTCAGGATTAATAGCTATAACGCTGGCAAGCCAGGGGCATAATGTCACTGCAGCCGATATTTCCCCAAAGGCAGTAGGACTGATATGGCACAATGCAACCATCAATAATGTGCATTTAGATATAGTTATGTCGGATCTGTTCGAAAACGTGCATGGAAAATATGATACCATAATATTTAACCCCCCATATCTTCCTGTTGAGGCAGAAAGTCCACAGTGGTCAGGTGGAAAGGATGGTTTTGCAGTAACAGGGAGATTTCTGGAAACTGCCCATGAATACCTGAACCCCGGAGGCAATATCTACATAGTACTTTCTGATTTGACGGATATGGAATCATTTATAAAGAAAAACACAAACTATGAATTCATTAAAATTAAATCGTTGAGTTTTGATTTCGAGGCCATAGTGCTTTTTGAACTAAAAGTGAGAAAATGACAATACAGGAAAGAATAAAGGAAATAGAGGACGAAATAAAGAAAACACAGAAAAATAAGGCCACCGAAAAGCATATAGGGTTGCTTAAGGCCAGAATGTCAAAACTGGAACTGGAAGAGGAATCCCACAAAAAATCTGGTGGCTATGGTTTCTCGGTTTCCAAAAGTGGAGACGCCACCCTGGCTCTGGTCGGATACCCCAATGTGGGTAAGAGTTCACTTCTGAACGCACTTACGAATAAAAAAAGTACCGTGGGAAATTTCGAATTCACAACACTTACCGTTATACCTGGAACATTAAACTACAACGGGGCACAGATACAGATACTGGATCTTCCAGGAATTATAGACAATGCTGCCCTGGGTGCCGGCCGGGGAAGGGAGATCATAAGTACCATAAGAAATGTCGATCTTATCGTACTGGTTACTGACATACAATTGAAGGGACTTGAGAGAATAGTTGCAGAGCTTTACAAAGCAGGAATAGTACTCAACAGAAAAAGAAAGGATATATCATTTAAGCGTAGTAATTATGGTGGATTGAAAATTCATAAACCCAGAAATGTTGAAATAAACAATGAAGATATACGGGATATTGCCAAGGAGTTTAAGGTAGTCAACGGCGATATTTATATCCGGGAAAATGTTGGAATGGATGATCTTATAGATTTTTTCAAGGGAAACATAGTTTATATAAAATCCTTTATGGTTGTAAATAAAATAGATATGCCACATGATGAGGATAAATTGAAGAAGAAGCTAAAGAACTTCGGTAATTACATAGAAGTTTCGGCTGAAACAGGATATAATCTGGAGACTATGAAGAATATGATTTATAAATCCCTTGATATGGTAAGAGTATACATGAGAAACAAGGCAGGGGAGGTGGACTACGATAGACCCCTTATACTGAGTGAGGGTGCAACAATAAGGGATGTCTGCCGAAAGATTAGCAGGGAAATGATCTCTACATTTAGATATGCAATTATAACTGGGCCCTCAAGAAAAATAGAGGCGCGGGTTGGTCTGGAATATAAGATAAACGACGAAGACGTTGTAACAATAATAAGCAGGTACTAATAGCACATCTTTTCAGGATAAAGTCAGTGCACCTTCTCAACACTCTTAATGATTGTTTTTATTGTATATTATATCTCCGTAATCCCTCTATGTACGTACTCAAAAACTCTTTATACATGGTAACGTTTTAGTTTAAATGAGTATAGATAATGGGCTTTACAATGTCACGCAGGCATATAATCTGGGGCATCTAAAAATAGCAAATCATGGATTCATTGCAAATAGTAGAACAGCGGGACTTATAGGAATAGATGGAACCATAGACTGGGCATGTTTGCCAGACTTTAATTCTAACCCTGTTTTTGATGCCATACTTGACTCACAAAATGGAGGTTATTTTAAAATTAAACCCATTATGGAATGCTACGTTAAACAATTTTATGAGGAGTACACTAATGTATTGATTACAGAATTTATAAAGGATGATCAGGTCATTCTCAGGCTTACAGATTTCTTCCCGATTTCGGAGTCCGGAACAATAAATTTCCCTGAAATACATAGATTTATAGAAGCACCAAGTTCTGATGTTGAGGTATCTATAGATTTAAAACCAAATTTTAATTTTGGGGCAGGCCAGAAAAAAATAACAGGAAATAGTTATGGATACCTTTTTTCTTCGGAAGATCAAACACTTGGCATTTCTACTAATATTAAATTAATTAAGGGAAGGGGAAATGTCTATAATAACATTATTTTGAAGAAAGATACATCCGAATGGATAGTTATACAGAGTGGAGTAAGGCAGATAGGAAATGTAAAACAATACAGATCAGACTACAGATTGGAAGAAACTAGACGGTACTGGAAATCATGGGCCGTGAAAATAAATTACAATGGTCTGTATCGTGATTATGTTATAAGATCGGCAGTCACATTAAAGGGGCTTTTCCATGGACCCACAGGAATGATGGTGGCAGCCCCAACAACAAGCCTTCCTGAGGTAATAGGGGGTGAAAGAAATTGGGATTATAGACATACATGGATTAGGGACACCGCCTATGTAATAGAAGCTTTTTCTTTCATTGGTTTGACCGAGGAACCGGCAAAATTCCTATATAATATAATGGCAATAATTCAGCGGGATAAAAAGTTAAAAACAATGTATACGATAAACGGCGATGACAACTTAAATGAGGAAATAGTAAATCTTTCAGGGCATATGGCCTCTCTTCCGGTCAGAAGTGGAAACAAAGCGTCGGACCAGCTTCAAATAGATCAATACGGATCCTTAGTAAGCGCTATATTCAGATTTCAGGAAGCAGGCGGCCTTGTAACTACACAGCTCTGGGATTTTGTAATTCAACTTCTGGACACACTTAAGGATTTATGGAAATTGCCTGATTCAAGCATTTGGGAAATTAGATCAGAACCAAAGCATTACCTATATTCTAAATTAATATCATGGGCGGCATTTGACAGAGCAATTAAAATGGGCAAAGCACTTGACTATCATGCACCGTACAGTAAATGGCGCAGCATAGAAAATGAAATAAAAAAAGACATACTTGAGAAGGGATATAACTCCACCATTGGTGCATTTACTCAATATTATGGTAGCGATGAAGTCGATGCATCAGTGTTGAGAATGCCCTTAACCGGCTTTATTAAGGCTACCGACCCTCGATTCATATCTACCGTAGCAAAAGTTGAGAAGGATCTGAAGAACCCATGTGGGCTATTTAGACGATATATTATTGATGATTATCTTCAGGGGAAGGATAATGCTTTCTTACTCATGTCCTTCTGGTATGTGGAAGATTTGATACTGTTAGGGCGTATAAATGAAGCTAAAGAGACATTTGAAAATATGTTGAAACATTCTAATCATTTGATGCTTTTCTCGGAAGAAATAGACTTTAACGACTGTAATGAGCTACTGGGCAATTTTCCACAGGCTATCACACATCTGGGTGTTATAAGGGCAGCAATAAAATTGAACAGGGTTTTAGGGAAAAGCTCAGAGTAATTTTACTTTCCCAATAGTCATTATACAGGACTATAATATTCAGTACCGTACGGAAAAGTCTAGAAATTTTATATTATAAATATTAGAAAAAAAATTTGTAGTTTTTATTTTAAAAACAGATTAAAATTATAAAAAATTATTTTAGACTATTATGGGTTTATACATTCCATTTTCATAGTCATGTGCAACCGTTAAGTTGTAATTGGCGACTAAATAATTGAACATATCTGAATTCGCAGAATTCAACGCGCTGGATATTGTAGTGTAATTCTGGGAATGTCCATCAACTATAAGTTTTGTCCAAACATTATCCATTATTATCTGCCACTCTGCTATCCATGGTACTGGATCTCTAATAAATACCCCTTCACTTAACGCCTTTATTGATACATTCAATACGGAATTATTTCCACTTATCTGTGTGGTGTTCATTCCGACCGTTTTAAGATCTACCGATCCTGGCCACTGATAATCCATCATTGTGTATTTATTTGCAGCCAGTCCTTTATAGGATGCCCAATATGATGTTTTGTATTCTGGACTGAAATATTTGCTTAAGTTGTATACATAGTACATCGTACTCGCATCATGTGTTGAATTAAACGTCACCGGGTTCCCACCAAACTGTACAAACATTTGATATAGTTCCGTTGCAGTACTTGCTCCACCATGTCCCTGGAAGTTGATCATGCCCTGGTGATACTTAGTGAATAGAGTTTTTGCATCACTGAGAAGAGCAGTATAATTATGTGGCTCCTTGCTTATTCCTGCGGCCTTTAAAGCTGTCTGGTCTATCCATACCAACGGTGTATTTATTATCTGTGTTATAAAGGGTATGCTGCCAGCAAACACTGTGCTTGTATAGTTTGTAAGATTTACTATGGATGGTATTACATGTGCTGGCATTACACTTTTTGCAGTTAAAGTGGTGTTGTAGTTCATGTTAGCGAGAAAATGACCATAGGCAAGAACTCCGATGTCAAGATTATCTATGCTCACCACTATAGGTGTTGTCTGCTTAGCACCAATATCACTTTCAACTCCAGTAATTATGCTTGTAGCAACCTCATCTTTGGATGTGACTTTTATATTCGTATAATGGCTATTGAAGGCATTGACCATATTCTTTGTAAATGTGTAATCTGATGTCGATATGCTAGTGAAATATGTTATATCTACCGTTGTAGTCCCTTTATATAGATCTGCTGGCATCACACTTGTGTTATGTGAGCTTATTGGTATAAATCCTGTAGCTTTCTCACATGCAAACTGTACTGGAGGAGACAACATATAGGATATAAACGTATCCATTGCCGCTACCTTACTTCCAGATAGCCCTGTTGTATTTGCTTCACCAATAACACATCCCCCTAGTAGATGGTCTGAGTTATTTGGTCCACTTGGGCCAGGGTACACCGCCAGTGTTTGTACTTTAGCTGCTTTCGGTAATAAATTCGGCAGCTCTTCTGCGATTACCACACCGATAACAACCACTGCAATTACTATTGCAATTACCTTAACCAAAAGATTATTCTTTGGTTTCTTCAATCCTTCTTCTGGGTTTTTCATACTACGGTATTTAATAGGTTGTATATAAATTTTATTATTAAAACTAAATTTTTGCGTTAAGTATATTAACTCTTCTAAATTTAACACTTCTAATATTTATAGTACATCTATATTTATCTGTTAATTATTTTTGGTTCTTTGCCTTTTGTGTGGGTTGTTCCAGAGAGATGAAATATAAATAACCCTGATATTATTAAAATCACTTTGAATAATCTTGCCTGACTATTATAGTGTAGAGTCCTTATTTTGAATATTCTGCGGATAGGGATTGTTTGTGAATGTCGGTGAATTTTACCCATATAATAGTCCGGCGACTCTTATTCTTAAAAATAGGAAGCAGGCACATGCAGATAAAGTAGGGACATTCAATTTTTCAGTGAGTGGGTAATGATGACAGCACGGGATATAAAGTAGAGATTATACGAAGCAGAAACTAAAATTAATACGAAAAAAGTAAAAAATGGATGATATTCGTATTTTCCCCTCAATTTGCACAAATATTCAGAAATTAAATTAAAAATAGCAAAGTTTTATGTATAAATTAACCAAATATTCAATAATAATAAAAATTATCGACAGAAATGCTTATAAATACATTATTGTCATAATAAAAATGTTTAAATATAACATTTCAATAAATAATTCCTTATGTATGTTAAAAAATATAGAAACTATAAATATCTACTCTTCGTTCTTCCGGCCTTAGCATACGTAGCAATTTTATCCTTTTTCCCTGCTGCATCCGTAGTACTTTTTAGCTTTAAATCATCCAAGGGGGTTTATTCTTTATCAAACTATACTGCCATAGTTCATGGGGGTCTTCTTAACTCGATGTTTCATACTGTGATTGTTAGTTTCGGTGCTTTATTAATTCAGCTCTTTTTCGCCATGCTTATAGCGAATATTTTAATCAAATCCTTAAAGGGGAACAAATTTTTCTCTACAGTATTTATAATACCCTATGGTGTTGCCACAGTTGTTTCCGCCTTTATTTTTGCGCTTATTTTCAGTCCTATAGGAGGATTCGCAAACTCAACACTACATTCATTTGGCATTCCAGATGTTAACTGGTATTCCAATATTTATTCATCCATGGGCGTTGTAATGTTTGCAGATTTTTGGAAGAATACGCCGTTGGTAGCGCTAATATTGCTTGGTGGTCTTTCTAGCATACCCCCTTCAATGAGTGAGGCTGCCAGTGTAGATGGGGCTGGACCTTTGAGAAGATTTATCTATATAACACTTCCAAATCTGGCGCCCTTTATTGCAATAGCTCTTTTAATAAGAGGCGTTAGTGAATTTAATATATTCGCTTTACCATTAATATTAATTGGCTATCACCCATCTTTAATAAATACACTTGTGTATGAGTATTTTACCTCTATATCGACGATTGGTTACTCATATGCTGCTGCTACGGTGCTTTTGCTAATAATTCTGGTTTTTGCATTTGTAATAATTAAATTCGGAGGGACGGCACAATATGAAAAATAAAAATATATCATCTTATATAATGGCTATAATACTTGCTCTGGTATTCATTTATCCACTCTATATTTTAATACTTATTGCCTTTGAACCGATAAGCCTCACATTTGATAGAGTACATCCATATCAGTTGCCATTTGTATTCACCTTGGCCAATATTGAATCGGCTTTAAAGAATTTATCCTTAATACGCCCTGTT
>JAKBQO010000060.1 GCA_021835185.1 Thermoplasmata archaeon | reverse complement strand
TTCAGTTTTCCCTCACGGTACTTCTTTGCTATCGGACTTGAGTAATATTTAGGGTTGGATGTTCATGCCACCCATATTCCCACGCGAATAATGACGCATGGTACTCAGGATATCTTTCCTCGTAGCCGCTTTAGTTACTTTCAGGGGACTATCACCCTCTCTGGTAAAGCTTTCCAACTTTTTAAAATTCCTAAAGTAGGCATTGAGAAAGATCCGTACTCCACATCTCTATTTCTTTTCAGAAAAGATTCGGTTTGCCCTCTACCGCTTTCGATCGCCTTTAATCACGGTATCTCTATTGATTTCTCTTCCTCCCGGTACTAAGATGTTTCAATTCCCGGGGTTCCCTCTCCTTTCGGAGTGTAAACAGGAAGTCCCATTCGGAGATCCTTGGATCAACGGCTCCATGCACCTCCCCAAGGCATATCGCAGCTTGGCACGTCCTTCATCGGTTCTCAAACCAAAACCATCCCCCAAGTAGTTTGTATGATACACAATCTATATCTCTTAATTATCCGGTATCATCGGTTATTAAATAACCTCGCCCTTCCCTATTAATTATTGAATTAATAAGTGCATTCATTTATTGGTATAATTGATATTACAAACTGTAATATAAACGTTTTGATAAAGATAATCTTAATCAAAAATATGCCCATATAAGAATAAAATAACCTATTTTTTGCGTATAAAATTATAAAAATATTAAAATTGCCCACAACCCAAGAATTTGTATGTTAAATGATAATATGTTTAAATATTTATAATATCGTATTCATTATAAAGGTAATTAAAGGTAATATTTAAAAGCCGGCAATGCATATTTTCCATGTATGTTACTATTATCTTATCTATCCTGTAATCTATAATATTATCAGGCATCTCAAAGGATACTTCCAATTATTTAATGAAATAGCGGAATCAATATCTGAATATATTGTATTATATACCTATTTCTTTAATATCAAGTGTATTTCATTATTAATCCGCTCTATATTGACAAGGTCTAACTGACAGTAATTTGCTATTTTCTCGAATATTTTATCAGTGTATGGAAATTTATCTTCCATAATCATAACTTTCACGTAATCAGATAGTTTAATGTCCAACTGGATGGATTTTATTGTGGACATAAGAAAGTTGAAAGGATCTCCACCACAGGAAACGTTTCTGTAATCTTCCTCCATCATATTTAATGATATTATTATATAAATTAAGAAATCAGTAACGTTGCACCTAACAAAAATATAATAAGAGGATAAATGCTATAACCCCATGGATCAGGGACTTAAAATGCTAACCCCTTCAACAAGGCTGGTATTAATTACGCTGAGGCAATTAAAGATTGCAAGGCTCTGCCAGATCATAGAAAGTACTGGGCTTTCTAAGAGATCCGTTCTATATTCTGTAAAAAAATTAAAACAGATGGGGTTGATAGAAATAAACGTATGCCTTTCTGACACAAGGCAGAGGTTTTACTGCATCACAATTAATGAATAATGGTGCAAATTTTGCATCTTAACCAATCGTATTATAGAATTTTTCCATAGTCCAGAGAAGGTGATAATATGGCAGTGTATTTAGGGCAGAAAGCTCCTGGCTTCATTGTTAACACAACAAAGGGGCCACTGGACCTGGAGAGTTACAAGGGAAAGTGGATCATACTGTTTTCACACCCGGCGGATTTTACACCAGTGTGCACTACAGAATTCATGGAATTTGCCAGGAGATATGAGGAATTTAAAAAGATGGATGTTGAGTTAATTGGATTGAGTGTTGACAGCATCTATAGCCATATCCAGTGGATGAAAGACATAAGGGAAAAATTTGGGGTGGAAATACCTTTTCCGGTAATAGCAGATATAAACAAAGATGTTGCCCGGGAGTATAACCTGATGGATGAAAAAACAGGGTCAACTGTAAGGGGCGTATTCATTATAGACCCAAACATGGTGGTAAGGTTAATGATATATTACCCTGCAGAGACGGGCAGAAACATTGATGAAATTATGCGTTCTGTTAAGGCGCTTCAGGTCAACTGGAATAGAAAACTTGCGACCCCGGTCAATTGGCAACCAGGTGGAGATGGAATAGTTTCAGCACCTGGAACGCTGGAAGAAGCCATAAAAAGAGAGAAGAATGGCAGCAAGACGTGGTATTTAAAATATAAGAGTGTGGAATAAGTCAACTACTCCTGGCTCACGCAGGGGGCCTGTTCCGTGAGGAACAGCGTAAGAGTTGATTAGAGATCTTTAAAAAATATAGTGAAAAACATGAAAGAAAAGCAGAAGTTAGACAAAAGAGATACATACACACCCGCGGATGCTCCACAAGTCCGTGGCAACTGTGATCATGCATTAAACAGAGAGGAAACTCTCAGTGTGCATGGTTTAAAAACTCCTTCTAACAACCCCGATGTGGACCTACAGTCATGCATGACTGGACAGGATCTGAGGGTTCCCGTCATAAACATGCGCGACATGTATAATCAGTCGTTATAAAAGGAGGAGAAAATAATATGAATATAAGCATAAAAAAGGTTAAAATGGTAAGATATGGTGAGGGATTGAAATGAACCCGGAGAAAAAAATAGAAGAAGTTGGAAGAGTAATGCAGGAAGTAACAGGCGACAACAAGGCATACATGAATGCATTTATGGGTCTCATGCAGAACACAATGGGGCCTGGTGTGCTTACTGTAAAGCAGAAAGAATTGATTGCGCTGGCACTAAGTATAGCAGCCAGATGTGAATGGTGCATTTCATATCATGTGAAGGCAGCAAAGGATGCCGGAGCAACAAAAAAAGAGTTAATGGAAACAGGTTATGTGACTGTACTTATGTATGGTTCACAGGCAATGATGGAACTTAATAATCTGCTTGATGCTATAGAAAAATTTTATAAAAAATAAGAGAATTATTTTTAATGTTCTCTGTAAAGCACTGGCTCTAACTCTTCAACAGCCTTGCTTTCAAGTTCTTCAATATTTTTTATTACATCAGAAATGGGTTTTTCCTCTGTAACAGCATATTTTACCTTTCCAAGGGACATATTATATGAACCAGGACAAAGTGAGTTTTCGGTCACTATGAAAACATCCGGTTTTAGTGAGAGAATTCCGGCCATGGCAACCTCCCTTCCACCATGTGTTCTTCCAAATCCAGGGTTTTCGTATTCTTCTATCTTCTTTGTCTCATCGTCAATAAGGAATATTGAATTGCCATATTCCAGCGGGCTCAACATATTTTCATCGTCTACTACGCATGCTACTTTCATAACTAAGGTAAATATAACAAAAAATTTAAGCTGATTGTATATTTTAAAACTAAAAAAATTAATAATATCCGTGCATTTCCACTGAATATTCAGGTATTACAATTCCGCTTCCGTTCTCCACATGCCCGATTTCTTTAACTGGAACACGGTTTCTTACAGTGTTTAAAAAGTCTGTTTTACTTTCAGGATCTATTATAACAATATATCCCATGCCCATGTTAAATATTTCAAACATTTCATTGAATGATAGATTTCCCAAATCCATCAGGCGCAGGAATACATTATCAGGATCAAAGGCATTGTTTATAACATATTTCATATCCTTCATCCTTGGGACATTTTTTATTCCCCCACCGGTTATATTTGCCATGCCTTTAATGGGAACAAGGCTCATAGCGTCAAGTACCTCTCTTACATATATTCTTGTAGGTTCAAGAAGTACATCTGCAACTGTTTTATTGTCGCCGGGAAACTTTTCATCATAGTTAATATTGTTATTTTTGATTATTTGCCTGACCGTTGTGTAACCATTAGAATGCAGGCCGCTGCTCTTCATTGCGAATATCAGGTCACCGTCAGATATTTTTTCTCCAGTGATTATCTGGTCCTTATGTATCAGGCCGAGTGATGTTGCAGATATATCTATATTTTTTACAAGATCTGGGACTATGGCTGTTTCTCCTCCAACTATGTTTACATTGGCTATTTGAGCTCCAACGTTGAATCCAATTCCAAGCTGCCTGGCTATATCATTATCCATTTCCTTAAGAGATATATAATCAAGCATGGCTATTGGTTCTGCACCTACTGTGATAGCATCGTTTACGTTCATTGCCACGCAGTCAATCCCTATTGTATTGTATCTGTTTGTCTCTGCAGCAATTATGGTTTTTGTGCCGACACCATCATTATTCAAAGAAACTGCAAAATTCCCCAGATCAATAAGTGATGTGAATCCACCTAGTGGGTTTATTGTCCTGAAATCGGATCTCCTAAATTTTATCTGCCTCAGAAAAGTGGAGACAAATTCTCCCTGTGATTTCCGGTCTATTATTTTCCTTTCCATGTATAACAATTACATTATTAAATAAAGGTTTATATATTTTTATAAATTAATCAATCAGCTCTAAACCACAATAGTTTCTGGAGTTGTTTAATAGAGGTGTAATATTTGCTAAATTATGGATTTTGGACTTAATGGAAAAGGAAAAATATTTTAAATAGATAAAGCATTACTCTTTAAGGTGACATTAGTGGTACAGAGAGAAGATGTGGATTTTGATCCAAAGCACATAGATGAAAATTTTCTGAGCGATGAGAAAAACTATCCTGTAACAGGAGAGGAAAATGGTCTGAAGGTGAGAGCAGGCGGCATGCAGAGAATGGATGACAACGGAAAACCATACCCGACAAAATTAGGTGTCCATGGAACAACAGTTGCCGTTGATTGGGACGGGTGCATTGCCGATGGAGCATGTATGGATGTCTGCCCTGTAGATCTCTTTGAATGGAAGTTGAATCCGGGAAATTCTGGAACCGGAAACGAGAAGAAGGTTGAAAAGGGAACACCGGAATGGGACCAGTACAGAACCGACAAATCAAACCCTGTAAGGGAGTCTGAATGTATATTCTGCATGGCATGTGTTACAGCCTGCCCGTGGAGTGTAATAAAAGTAAACAACGAATAAATTATTTTTAAAATTATTAACTCATAAGAGCTTCATAGGCTCTTATTGCATCTTTTCTATTTACTATAATTATGGTTTCATTTGAACATGAGATTAACTGCAGAACGTTTATTTCGTAGGAAAAGAGCCTTTCATTTATTTTCATGACAAACCCTGGTGTTTTTACTATTTCCATTGAGGAAAATATATGCAATGAACTTACATTCCTTTCTATAACAGCATTTTTAGCTAGATCCAATTTTTTATTCTTGGTTTCATCAATGATATATACTATTGAATCGGTAAGATAAGTTGCAGAAAGGAAATTCAGGTTGTCAATTTTCTTATCAACTGTAATAACCATTATTTTATCCTGCAGTGTAATTTTGCTTTCAGACAGGAGCCTGTCAATATGAACCGTGTCTGCAGTGGAATTCTCCATAAACACCTTATTCAATGCCGATCTTATTGAAATTATGTTATAACCTTTCTCTTCCTGCGCTATCCTTCTTGAAAGTTTGCTGACATTCAATATTCCCATTCTCATGGAAATTATAAGCTCGGGATTTTTTTTGATATAATCCCTTACCATAGTTTCCACATTCCCCCTGGCTATTCTTGACATAGTATGATATATGTAATTATAATATAATATTTTACATTAAAACATATATTATATTATTAATACTACTAATATACTAAATATTTATAAAAAATATCATATATGCAAAAAATATTATTTCCCCATGGATAAAGTCTTATTATTATATTCAGGCGGCCTTGACACCTCTGTCATGGTAAAATGGATTCAGAAGGAAATGAAAAAGGAAGTTGTTACCCTTACATTGAACATAGGTAACAGCAATCTAGATCAAATAAGGGAAAAGGCGTTGTCTCTTGGTGTTTCAGATGCCATAGTCATGGACGTAAAAAAGGAATTTGCTGACAAGTATATTAAAAAAGAGATATACGCAGACGGCATGTATGAAGGTTACCCGCTGTCAACTGCAATTGCCAGGCCCCTGATGGCAGAAAAGGCTGTGCTTTACGCAGAGGAATATGGTTGCAACACAATTGCACATGGTTCAACTGGTAAGGGAAATGACCAGGTAAGGTTTGAGGTCACCATGAAAGCCCTTAATGAAGATATCAATGTTATAGCGCCTGTAAGGGACTGGAATATGAACAGGCCGGACGAGATAAAATATGCAAAGGCCAATAATATAGAGATTCCCATGGGTGGAAAATACTCCGTTGATGAGAACATATGGGGAAGGTCTGTTGAGGGCTCTACCATAGAGAACATTTCACAGCCGCTTGAATGGGACGTTTACGAGTGGGTCAGGCCACTTGAGGAAACTGGGAATGGAGATATAATAGAAATTGAATTCAAGAATGGTATTCCAGTTTCCTTAGACGGTAAACAGTACGGTCTTAAAGATCTTGTAGAAAAACTAAACGTTATTGCCGGAAATAATGGAATCGGGCTGATAAACCATATGGAAGACAGGGTAACAGGAATCAAAAGCCATGAGGTATATGAAGTCCCGGGAGCAATGGCCATAATAAAGGCTCACAAAATAATGGAATCACTTACATTGAACAAATATGAACTTGATATGAAGGGATACATGGATAATCAATGGTCAAATTTTGTCTATAATGGGTTGTGGTACGACCCGGTTATGGAGCATATAAACCAGTTTGAATACAGCATGAATAAATATATAAATGGCAGTGTAAAATTGAAACTGTACAAAGGAAACATTGTGATGCAATCCATAGAGAGCGAGAGTTCCATATACAACTATGAAAAAATAAGCTATGACAACAGCAATTTCAATCAGGACTCTGCAAAAGGATTTATAGATATATATAAAAACAATACAGTATATGCAAGCAATGCAAGGAAAGAAAAGATAAAATTGGTACAATAAATATTATATTTATTGTATATTGTTACCGGTATTGTCAACTGCCCCTACCTGAAGAACAGCGCAAGAGTTGATTATGGTGCTTTGAAACGTGAAAGAAAAGCAGAAGTTAGATCGGAGAAATACATACACACCTACGGATACTCCGCAAGCCCGTAGCTCTGTCTTTAAACAGAGAGGAAACGCTCAGTGGGCGTGGTTTAAAAACACCTTCTAACAACCCTATGTGGATCTACAGTCAGGCATGACTGGACAGAACTTGAGGTATTCTGTAATAAACATGCACAACAAGGAAAATCAATCATTATAAGAGGAGGAGAAAAGATGGATATAAGCATAAAAAAGGTTAAACTGGTAAAATACGGCAAGGGATTGAGGTTCACTACCCAATTCATCCCAGCGTTTTCGCATGGTGTCTCACTGGGGATGTAAGATGAAAATATGGTCTGGAAGCGCAGCACCCGAATCAGGTAACGAAGCGTATAGAATTATGTTGGAAAAGGATATAGATGTGGATAAACAGCTTATATCCTATGAAATTTTATCGTTAATGGCATACAACCTCAACGCATATGAAAAAAAACTTCCCAACAGTTCCGATGCACGTGAAACATTGAGGGAGCTTTTATCTTTATATGATAAGAAAATAGAACTTAATCCTGAACTTGAAGATGTCCATGGGAATGTAGAAAATCTGGCAATAAAGGAAACACATGGGTCTGCAAGAAACATGCGAATGTTTCTGTCAAGGAATGAGCAGGTACATACAGATGTAAATTTTTTCCTTATGGACATTCTCCTGGAATATGAGAAAATTATATTTAATACTCTTATAGGCCTTGAAAAAATCAAGGCAAATGGCATTATGCCTGGATATACCCATTACAGGCAGGGCATGCCCATCACGTTCCAGACATATGTTGATTTTATTAAGAATATATTCGTGTATAATTTTAATAATATTGATGATGTGTGGAATGAATTGCGGGAACTTCCTCTGGGTTATGGATCAGGGTTTGGATCAATGTCTGATGTGAATTTCAGTGAAGTTGCCGGATATATGAATATGGAAAAAAATATTAAAAATCCACTGTTTTCCTTTATGCTTTATACTGACAATTATATTAAGGTCTTATCCAGCATAAATTCTTTCCTCATAGACATTAGCAGAATATTCCAGGATATGATAATCTTCAGTGGAGACGAAATGAAAATTATTGAATTGCCGGCTGGTTACGTTACTGGGAGTTCATTGATGCCCAATAAGGTTAACCCGGATTTTCTGGAGATATTCCAGGGATATGCTGCAAAATCTATAGCACTGATGAATTTGCTATATTCCGGAGTGATAAACAAA
>JAKBQO010000059.1 GCA_021835185.1 Thermoplasmata archaeon | reverse complement strand
GGTAATTTCAGGGCCTATGCCATCGCCATCTATATAACCGATGGTAAGGACATCTGGTACCACCATGCCAGAATCGGTGAACTCTATATACATTAAATTCACCATGCTTACAAGCATATAATTTTTTTCAATGTGCAATTTCCAGAAAATAAGATACACTATTCGAAGAGTTATTTATTATAAATGTTTAATCAATTATATTTTTTGAAAACATTGATAATACGGTTTTATAATGGGCTGTTGCTCCGGAAATATAGAATAATACGCCATTTTGTCTATATCATAGCTTCAAAATATTTATATCCAATAACATAAAGCTATATGCTCAATGCAGATTATGGGCTTGGTGACAAAAATATGGGATTTGTAGATGACACCCCAATGGAACTTTTTTTAATATCATTGGTGGCAATAGTTTCTATTTATATGTCGGCTTGGGTGTATATTGAGTTCAGGAAAAACGGAGCTAAAAATGTTAATGAGATATTGAAGCCGGGGGCGCTCCCGCTTGGAATACTGGGTGCTATAATTGTTATTATGGGGCTCTGGGGTGAGATGGTATGGCCACTTCCCGGGGCGTATAATATACTTTTTGACGACCCATTTATGTTCCTCGGCATTATAGTACTGATGATGGCTGGCACAATAGCCCTAAAACAGAAACTTCAGTATGTCGGTATTCTTGCATTCTTTGCCGGTATAATTTCTATATGGTATGGCGCAAATGCATATGTGGACAAACTTACCTCAAGCCCAATTGCAATGTTCGGGCTCTTTCTGGCCTTTGGATTGACAGGGGTTTTTACTTTCCCCACAACACTTATCTATGATATACTTCCAGGAAAGACTAAAGTCTCTAATGTCTGGACAGTAGTTCTGGTGTTGTTCTGGATAGGCCTGGTAGTATCTGCTGTTGTTGCTGCATTAATAGGATTAGAAGCTATTCCAGCACATCTGGTTTCGCCTCCATAATTTTTTTATTTTTAATATTTTATTATGTGCCAGTGTAGAAATTTAATTTTTTCCGGATAATGTTAATTTTATCTGCAATATGTCGAAATTAAAAAAAGGCAATGTAGATTCCTCCAAAGCCATGAATAGAAAGTGAAAATATAACATTAGGAAACAATTTGTGAGATGTTTGAAAAGTGAGGATCAAGGTTTATTAAAGCGTATACATAAAAGAAGGGAGATGCCCGGGCATTAAATTGCATGCGTACTGTAATACCCGGAAATCACTGTGTTGCCAGCCAGTGAGCCTATTGTAGCTGGTGATATTTTCCAGATTTGAACACACAGTTTCCAGGTTCATTGCTTTAACTCGCCAGTTGACAATGTTAAATGTATTGATTAAAATATTTTTATAGTGATATAGCATTGTTATTTATGAGAACAGAAAGAGATGTAATAGGCGAAGTACAGATTGACGATTCCATTTATTATGGAATTAATACTCTGAGGGCAAAAAATAATTTTAATATTTCCGGAATAAAATCAAAAGACCGTGACCATATAAAAGCAATGGCCATTGTAAAGAAAGGGGCAGCATATGCCAACTACACTGCCGGGAAGCTACAGAAAGAGCTATATGAAAGCATAAGCAAGGCATGTGACAGATTAATATCAGGAGATTTTGATGAACAATTCGTAGTTGATGTTTTCCAGGCAGGGGCAGGTACTTCATTCAACATGAATACAAATGAAATACTGGCGAACCTGGTTCTGGAATCACTTAACCATAAGAAAGGCGAATATAAATACGCACATCCAAACGACGTAATTAACATGAGTCAATCAACAAACGATATTTACCCCACCATGATGCGTGTGAGCATAATGCTAAAATCACCAAAACTTATCGAAAATGCGGAAGCCCTAATAAAATCATTAAAGGCAAAGCATAAGGAATTCGAGAAAGTTTACAAAACCGGGAGAACCCACCTTCAGGATGCTGTCAGGGTTACCCTAGGGGATGAATTCAATGCCTGGGCATTTGCTATTGGCAGAGATTTGAAGGAATTCAAATCCGCACTGGACTATATACTGGAATTAAATATCGGCGGTACCGCAGTGGGAAATGGGGCAAATACACCGGATGGATACAAAGAATACGCCGTGAAGAAAATATCAGAGGAAACAGGTTTCAATTTCAGGCCCGGAGAAAATCTTATGGGCATAATGCAGTTTATGACCGATTTTTCAAGGGTAATCAACTCACTGTCAAATATGGCACTTGACCTGAGCAAAATTTCAGATGATTTGAGGCTGCTCTATTCCGGGCCGGGAGCAGGATTACATGAAATTGTCCTCCCAGCAGTACAGCAGGGTTCATCTATAATGCCAGGAAAGATAAATCCATCAATAGCAGAGGCTATGAATATGATATGCCATTCCATAACCGGATCACAGCAGGCTGTCAATCTATCTGTAAAAGCAGGGCAGCTGGAACTGAATGTTATGATGCCCCATATTGACTATGAGATATCCAAGTCAATAGAAAGGCTGGCAAATGGAATCAAAATGCTGGATGAAGAAGCCATACAGGGCATAAAGCCGGACCTTAATAAGATAAAGGAAAACATAGAAAGAAGTTTCGGGTCTGCCGCATTGCTGAATCCATACCTGGGCTACGATACCATGGCCAAGATTGTTGAAGAATCCCTTGAAACTGGAAAAAGCATAAAGGACCTTGTTCTGGCAACTGGAAAAATAGATGAAAAGAAATATAAAGAAATATTTAATTTCTTGAACTAATTTTTTTTATATACCTACCCAGGGGTCTTTTTTAAACGCCTTTGATACCACCATAGTATCGTATTTTACTATTCCATCCTTCCTGGCAAGGCTATCTTCAAATTCCTGTATTGTTTCAAGATTCAGGAAAAGCCCCTGGAGAAGTAACTGATTCTGTCCCCTCCTTCTGTAAAGTGATAATACGTTTGGATTTGCAGCCAGTGAATCGGCTATTGCATCAAGCCTGTCTCCTTCAGTGTCTATCCTGATGCATACCTTTATGCTATTTTCTATTGCATGCAGGTCAACAAGTGCAGAGAATCCTGTAATGATCTTCCTCCGCACCAGCTCATTAATCCTTCTTCTTACTGTAGCTTCGCTTGTATTCAACATTTTAGCTATTTCGGCATTGGACATTCTTGCATTATAACGGAGAAAGCACATAATCTCCTTATCGAGGTCATCAAATGGCAGAATAGATGGGTCAATATGCCCCCATCGGACAGAAAGGTCACACTCATAATTTTTATTATCTTCGGTCTTCTCCATATTATTTTCTTTCGTCATAAAATTATATTTTAAAGCAATATATAACTTTTTTCAAAGTAGAATTATTAAAAAAATTCGGCACTTATCGAATTTAGAATGTCGCATGGCAGTATAGAAATATCCATATATAAATCATTACCCCCGCCTATTGAGTAAGAAACATATTATGATGCACATTGAATGCTCCTTCAGTAATTATATTAATTATCAATGGAAATATTCTGGAAACCTTTATTGCCAATGGAAAACTATACAGAAAATTTAAACAACCTGATATTCAACAGCTGCCATAGTAAATATAATAATCGTTATTAACGTAATTGTAATTAAAATCCATGAAAATTTATTTCGAATCCTACGGATGCACTTTACAGAAATCCGAATCTTCACTTTACCTAAACAAATTGCTTAAGGATGAAAACAACCAGATTGTCAATAGCCCGGAGGAGGCAGATTTGAGCCTTATAGGCACCTGTGTTGTTATTAAGCATACAGAAGACAGAATGGTAAAGCGCATATCCTCACTTTCAAAGGTTTCAGGTAATGTCCAGGTTCTGGGATGCCTTGCAACAGTCAACGGAAATACGATAGAATCAGGTAACGTCCAGGTATTAAAACCACGCGAATTCAGGAGTTTTTACGAGGGCGATCTGGATGGCATAGAAATAAAATCAGATATATACGATGGAATACCTATCAACCAGGGATGTACAGGCAGTTGCAATTTCTGCATATCACATATAGCCAGGGGAAAACTCCTTTCAAGGGGAATAGATAAAATTGTAAACCAGATAAATATGGAACTTGACCGCAATATAAAGGAAATCAGGATTTCCTCACTGGATACTGCAGCATATGGAAAAGACATAGGAACAGACCTTGCAGAACTTGTAAATAGAATTTCATCCATAGGCAGGGATTTCTACCTCCGCGTTGGAATGCTGGAGCCAAGAAATACATACGATATACTGGATAAGCTTGTGGATGCATACAGGCATGATAATGTATTCAAATTTCTCCACCTGCCTGTGCAGAGCGCGGAAAATAATGTACTTTCTGCCATGAACCGGGAATACACAATAGAGGAAGCGGAAGCAGTATGGCAGAAATTCCATGACGCATTTCCAGATATGTCCATAGCCACAGATATAATACTTGGATACTATAATGACAGCAGGGCAGGCTTCGAAAAAACTATGAAATTCCTGGAGAAATATAACCCTGATATAATAAACGTTACACGCTTTTCGCCCCGGCCATACACTAAAGATTATAATAAAACGCCTTTAAATTCCAATCTGCTTAAGGAATGGTCAAATGAAATCATATCATTGCACAGGGAACAGATGGAGAAAAAACTTGATAGTTACCTTGGCAGGGAAGAAAAAGTTTTGATTACTGAAAAGGGGAAAAATGGAACAATGGTCGGAAGGGATATAAATTACAGGCCAGTTGTATTGAAAGGAAACTATGAAAAATATTCAGAAATTAAATGCACCATTGTCTCCCATGGGTCCAATTATCTTATAGGGGAGTAGGAATCAACACCCACTATTTCGTCCATTATATATTTATTATTGCTTTTAAACCCGAATAACTGTTCGAATTCTATTGGCGTCAATACAGGCATGCTGAATTTATCCTCATCGTCTATAGATACCCTCGGGCATCCTGTGAATACAACAGCATCACACATAAGGTTCTGGAAATCTACCGGATTTATATTGTCTGCTGTTACGATTATGGCATCACGCCCCATGCCTTTTACCCTGTTGTATATGCTGTATGCAAGTTTTTTTCTGTATTGCCCTATTTTTGTGTCAATAACTATGGCAAATTTCTTTGCATCTATTGCCGGTTCTATTCTCGCATACCTTTTTCTGAGAAATTTATCTATATCTGGCTGTATATTTCTGATAGACCGGTTATTCAGATCCAGTATGTATACAGGTTTATCTGTGGATAGCTGTGCACCTATTCCGTGGAATAAGCCGGTACTGACAAGCAGGTATGCATCCACTTTAGCAGCTATTGAATGTGCGGCACTGAAATTGCAACCCAGAACCTGGCCTGGGTATTTCATCCTTCCATCCACATTTCCCACTATTACATTATATCCCAGTTCCTTTAATTTGCCATTTACATACTCCATTTCCTTATAATACTGCACGGATGAAAGGAGCCCTACATTTTTTACAAGATTTTCAGCCAGTATGGAAAATATATCATCATCAAGCTCTATCTGCTTGTAGAAGTATTCTATGAATAGAATGGGTTTTGTGTATTTGATATTGGGTATTTCAGAATGGCCGAACTGGACTATGCAGTCAACATCCCTGTACACTTCCATATTTCCTATGTCACACGCACCATAAAATGATTGTGAGCTTATTATTACATTAAATTCCTTTGAAAATTTATTGAAAAGGTTGAAAGATTCAGGCTTCAAACCGTCCGGTATCTGGAGCAATATCTTTGAAGCCTTCATCTCCCGTAATCTTATTATTGCATCGTCAACTTCCATTTACTGCATATCGTTTTATGCCTATTTAATGTTAAGGCTGGAGCTATGCCCGCCAAACATTGTTGCATTTGGAGTCAGGTATTTTTTGATAAAGTTGATTGCAATATAAGCATTTGCACCATCAATCGCTATTATAGGGTGTACAGGTTCTCCCGCTGCCGTGGCCCCATCACCTACTGCATAGATGCCCTTTAAATTTGTCTGGAACTCATTGTTTACCAGAATGGTTCTGCCGTTTTTGCTTGTTTCTATATTTACAGATTTAAAGACATTTGCTTTTCCAACATGCCCTATGGCAATGACAAGTGCATCAACTTTTATACTTCCGGTGGTTTTGTCTTTTTCATTTATAGTAGATATTTCCCGTATTTTTGAGTCGCCCTTTATTTCTGTTACGGAGGTATTCATCATAAGCGATATGCCTTTATTGTTCATCACCGCATCCAGTGTTTTTTCCGCGGCCTTGAATTTCTCGCTGTGATGTAAAACATAGACCTTTTTTGCTGTGCCTGAAAGCTCATCTGCATAATCCAGTGCAGAATCCCCTCCACCAACAATAGCTACAACCATGTCTTTAAATTTGGTTATATCCTTTACAGTATAATCAACTCCCTTGCCCTTGAATTCATCTTCGCCCGGGCATCCAATTTTTCTGGGTGTGAAATCGCCTATGCCTGTGGCTATAAGCACAGCTTTGCATTTGTACTCTTTAACACCATTAACTTCTATTATGTACTCATCATTATCCGGAATAATATCGGTAACCTTGGAACTGAGCTTTATTTCACCGTCGAAAAGTTTTGCCTGTTCGTACATTTTATCCCTGAGTTCCGTAGCATTTATCTTTGGAATCCCCTGGACATCATATACCATCTTTTCCGGGTAAAGTTCAGGTATCTGCCCTCCTGTATAGTCAAGTGCTTCCAGTGTGACACTTTTTATATCTCTGAGGCCAGCCAGAAAAGTAGCAAAGAGGCCAGTAGGTCCAGCCCCTATTATAACAAGATCGTATTCATCCATACTCCGCAGATTGAAAAACTATACAAAAACTTTGGTATGGTCTAATTTGTATATCAGGCTATAATTTATACAGTGTACTGCCGAATTCCTGTGATGCTGCTTCCAGGGACTTATACCCCTTATGCCTGTTGGCCAGATAACTTTTTACAGTATTAATTGCAATATCCGGAGTGTTGTTCTTTTCACTCAGGTGTGTAAGGATAATGCTTGTCCCATCTGAGGCGGAGCTGTATATGGCCTCAGCAGACTGTTCATTGGACAGGTGCCCGTGGTCACTCCGTATCCTCCTTTTAAGTGCCTCTGTATATGGCCCATTTTTAAGCATTTCCGGATCATGGTTTGCTTCAATTGCCATGATATTGGAATTTTTCATTTCATCAAGCAATTCATCATTCATTATTCCCAGGTCAGAAACCACCGATATTTTCACGCCCCTGTTCCGTATAACGTAAACCACAGGGTCAACAGCATCGTGGTTTACATGCACAGGGGTAACGGTAAAATTCCCTATTGCAACTTCGCCGTTTATGCTATAAGAATTTTCCAGGTGAAGCTTTTCAAGTGTCCCGCTTCTGGAATACAGGTCAGCCTTGAGTTTCCTGGAAATCGCCTTTGCACCTGCAGAATGGTCTGAATGCTCATGGCTGATAAAAATAGATTTTTCAAGCCCATCTATCTGAAATTGTGAGGTTTTCTCAGAGAATTTCTTCATGCTTATCCCGCAATCTATAATTATGGCATCATATTCATCCCATATTATAGTCGAATTGCCCCTGCTACCGGATGACAGCATATAAAAGTTCAGCATAAATAGTGAATAACTTACAGGTATTATTTTTTGCCTTTTTATAACAATTATTAATTTAATAATATTTATATATTTATATATAATATGGAATAGGGGTTTTAAATGGTAGGATTATCAGGAAATGCAGAAAAAATATACAGTTCATTGAAAGCAATGGGCGCCGTATCTGAAGAGAAGATGAAAACAGCCGACGATATAATGAAAAAAGTAGCCCTGGGAAAGGCGCTGGTTAATTCCGGGCTTAAGGAACTCATGGACGGAAAAATGGTAAAAAGGGTGGCAAGGCAAAAAAGTGCAGGATACTTTATACTGAAATGATTATCAAACAGGATATATTGCTGGATTTTCTGAGGAAAAAGTATTTTAATACTAAGATTTATTTTTATAATCTGAGTGTAATAAAACTTATATACTTGCTTTTCCTATTATAATTATACTGTATGGCAACTCTTGTATTGAATGTGGACCGTGACAACGATTACGGCATAAAGGCCGGGGTGGATGGACCCGTTACGGGATATGGCGAATGCTATAATGCAGCACTTAAGCTGATTTCTGTTGACCCTGAAGATTCTGATGCAAACGCCCTTTTTGGCGCAATAAAGGTATACGAAGACTTGCAGAGAAAAAACGAAGAGGTTGATCG
>JAKBQO010000058.1 GCA_021835185.1 Thermoplasmata archaeon | reverse complement strand
GCACTTCGCGGATGTTGTAACACCCATGAAACGCAATGGGAAAGGATTTGTAATGATTGATGGAGTCCAATGGGAAGCCATCAATATAGGAGTTGATGTCAACAGAAGCGAAAAAGTTGTTATAATAGAAAGAAAGGGGCTTACCTTAATTGTCAAGAAAATTTGATCTTCACCGTATAAAATGGTGTGGGATTTAGAAATATACGTTTATAGTTTTCTTTAACCATGTTAACATCCACATTAGAGACTATTATTTCTTTGATTTTTAAACCTGATAGTATAAACCTGTAATTTCTGTTACCCTGGCAAAAACTTCAGAGGATACTTTTTTTATGATACTATAAGTGGCTTATTGATTATATTTATATGTAATCTAAAAATATACACATAATGTACATACTTGGCTACGATGTTGGTGGCACAAAAATTTCTGCTGTTATAGGTGATGGGACCGGCCGGATAATGAAAAAAATAACAAGGAGGACTATGAAAGACTACGGAAAATCGGGCATAACTGACCAGTTAATATCCATGGGCGATGAATTAATTAAAAAAGCTGGCATTGAAAAGGTATCGAAGATAGGAATTATATTTGCAGGGCCGGTTGATTCGAAAACAGGCACCATTATTTCATCACCAAATATTATTGGATTAAAAAATTATAACATAACAGACAGTATACGTAAACACTTTAATGTAGATGTATACCTTCAAAACGACGCTTCTGCATCCACCATAGCCGAAAAGTTATACGGCGCTGCAAAGAATTTCTCTAATTTTGTATACATTACATTGAGTACCGGAATCGGAGGGGGAATATTCATAGACAACAAACTCTATAAGGGAAGCCATGGAATGGCCGGTGAGCTCGGTCATATGGTTATACTTCCCAACGGGCCTATTTGCGGATGTGGCAGAAGAGGATGCCTGGAAGCTATTGCAAGCGGGAAAGGCATGGCAAGAAGGGTGATAGAGAATATAAGTGAAGTCAAAAATTCCACAATATTTTCTGATATGAATCCGGCAGATATAGATGCAAAAAAGATTTTTGCCGCCAGGAGAGCGGGTGATATGTTTGCACAGTTAATAGTCGAGGAAACTATATATTATCTCGCCGTGGGCATAGTGAATATCATAAATATCTTCGACCCGCAGGCCATTATTATAGGCGGAGGCTTATCGCTTGAGGGAGAAGACCTGTTCCATCCACTGAGGTTAGCTGTCAGGGAAGAGATGAAATCTATGAAAAGGCCGGTCAGGATTTTAAAGGCCTTAAAAAATGGGGCGGATCTGGGAACCATAGCAATTACCCAGTATAACGAATAATATTATTCTGGTTTATCCCCGTTAATCTCAAAATCCTGCGGCAACATAGCAAAGATATTTCATTGAATAATTGCAAATACAGGAGATAACCTTTGATGGTCAGTGCCTGCAGAAGCCATAAAAATTGAATACACTTTAATTGTTTGGAGGGTTATCCGATTTAATTCCAGAACAAATATAATGTTCAGGTAAAAATATTAACCTATTAAGGATTATGAATTATGGATATAGATTCTATTATTATACAGCATAAAAATTCTATTCTGTCCATATCTGATAAGATTTATAATTTCGCTGAACTTGGAAGCAGGGAATATAAATCGTCCACACTTATGATGGATGAATTGAAGAAGGAAGGATTTACAATTGTAAATCCCTATATGGGCATGGATACAGCTTTCAGGGCAGAATATGGGGTAGGTTCTCCGGTTGTTGGGATTCTTATGGAGTACGATGCCCTTCCAAATGGGCACTCGTGCGGGCATAATTTAATATCTGCATGGGCCTATGGTACTGCTATAGTTCTTAAAAACTTTATTTCTAGTGGAAAAATTGTTGTCTTCGGAACACCATCTGAGGAGGGTATAGGGCCCTATGCTGGAAGCAAGGCTATAATGGCAAAATCGGGAGCGTTCAACAATGTAGACTTCGTTATCGGCATGCACCCGGACGACAGGTGGGCAGTAGGCTCAAAAGCCCTTGCAGACTCTGAAATGGAATTTATTTTCCATGGGAGGTCTGCACATATGGCTGCTTCGCCATGTTATGGAATCAATGCCCTTGATGCACTGGTCACAACATATTCAGCCATTAACAATATGAGGGACCGGGCAAAGGGTGACAAAAATATTGTTGTTGGCATGGTAATAAGGGATGGCGGGAAAGCTTCAAATGTTGTGCCTGATAGGGCAGCAATGGAGGTTGACCTGAGGTCCAGCGATTCCTCATTTCTGGTTGAATTCATAGAGAAAATTAAAAAACTGGCAAAGGGGATTTCAGATGGCTATGGCACCACACTTGAGATAAAGGATTTGATGCCAATGTACACAGAGTATAAGGCAAACCGTGTTATAGATGGTGTACTTTATGATGAACTGGAGAAAATTGGCATTGATGCATTCAATATAGATGATAGTGATGAGAGTGCTAGTGGAAGCACCGATGAAGCAAATGTCAGCCTTGCGGTTCCCACCGGGCATATTGACCTGAAAATTGGAACAGGGCTCCCGGGGCATTCAGACCAGTTCAGGGAAGCTGCTAATCCAGCCAGAGCAGGAGAAAATCTTATAATTGCTATACGTGCTGCTTCCTCCGCTATACTGAAGATCATGCAGGATAAACAGCGCTTAAACAAAATAAAGGAGGAGTTTGATAATGGAAAATAGGGTAAAGCCACCAAAATTGCAGCCGGGGGATGAAATAAGGGTTATTGCACCGGCAAGTGCACCGGACATGATAAAACTGTCAAGGGGAATATCAAAACTTAAAAAGCTTGGATATAAGGTAACAGTGGGCAAAAATATAAAGAAGCTCAACCAGAGAAACGATCTTGCAGCACCTGCCAAGGACCGGGCAGAGGAATTAATGTCAGCCTTCCGTGATGACAATGTAAAAGCCATATTCTGTGCAAGGGGCGGTTACGGGAGCATACATATACTATCATTGCTGGATTATGAAGCCATAAGGGAAAACCCGAAGATATTCATGGGATACAGCGATATTACAGCACTCCATCTGGCTATAAACAGGAATTCCAATTTAATCACATTCCATGGGCCAATGGTTGCATCCGATGTTGATGATATATCAAAACCTTCATTTAAGGAATTCCTTGGAATCCTTTCAGGAAAATCCGATGAGATAAATATATACAGAGACCGTTTAATAAAATACATCATTCCTGGGAAAACAGAAGGGTATTCCATGGGCACAAATATTTCACTGGTAGCATCACTGCTGGGCACCAATTATATCCCGGAAACAACAAACAGGATATTTTTCATTGAAGACACGGACGTAACTTCAGGAGATATTGACCGCTATTTCTTCAGCATGAAACTTGCACATATTGTTGAACAGTTTAACGGGTTTGTATTCGGAGATTTCAAAGCTATATTTGACAAGGAAGAGCCAATGCCATCCATAGAAGATGTGGTACAGAAATTTATGAATGAGATAAATAAACCGTCACTGTATGGTGCACCATTTGGACATGGGGAAGAACAGATGGTACTTCCACTGAATGCCAGGATAGGCATAAGCGATGAGGAGCCTTACATGGAATTAAAAGAAAATGTTGTTGATTAAAACATTATAATAACATTTAATGGTATTACTGAAAATCATATATTTGACAAAAATGTTTTATTAACATCGGACTATAAACCACCATGCAGATAGATAAATTAGTTTATGGTATTTACCCGAAAACCAATGAATTAAGATTGCACATTGGCAGATGGGAGAAGGGAAAGATTCCTGATGCTACATTAAACGAGAATATAGAATCTGAGAAAGCAATGTTTTACGATTTATTGAAGGAGGGCAGCATTGAGCATACAGATCCACTGTTCAACTGGTATGATATACTCAGGCCAGTATCGCTAATAGTTGATGGCATAGACCTCGGGCCACTTACGAGATTTAAAGAGACAAATAGCTTCTATAGAATGCCGGTAATTAATAATATATCAGGTATTTCAATAGACCCGAAAGATTTTTCTCCTTTGAATGAGAACCCGCCACTCCCATTATATGTTAACAATGGAAATGGATTTAATGCTTTTCTTCCATCGCCCCTTTCATTCTATAAAATGTCAAGGAGCAGTATACCGTATGGCATATTCCAGGAAAAAATAGAAGGTGTTTATGCTAACATACTTAAGGAATTTGGCTTAAAAGACCTTGTACTTTACGATCCACTTCCATATGAAAAATCAGATATCCTTGATCTTTCTTTACTGGGCGATTTTAAAATAAAGTTAGTGACAACAGGAAAGCTGTACAAAAACAATATAAAGGGAAACCTGTACTCTATAATTGCTGATTACAGTCCGGAGAATTTCAAAATTTCAAAGGAAAATTCAAAGGTTCCTGGTGTCAAGCTCATTGATGGCTCCAATACCAGATTGGAAAATGTTAATGAAATAAACAGAACGGTAGAGTCACTTGATGCTGACAGGATAATAGTTAGCCACAGGGAATATTTTGATTTCCTGCCAAGACTCATTGCAGATAGAAAACTTGACCTTATGTCAAAAATAGGTGAATAAAATGGGGAAATATTTAATATCTCAGGAAATAGGAAGTTTCAGGAAGCCAAAATACCTCAGTACCGTATTTCACAAAATATATGGAACTGAGGAATATTATAAATTATCAGAAAAAGCTACAGAGGAAACAATAGACCTTTTCAGGCATGCAGGGTTAGATAATATAGGCGTGGGCGGAGAGATGTTCCGCTGGGAAATGTATGAACATCAGGCAAATAGAGTTGACGGAATAAAATTCTATGGGCCTGTGAGGTCATTTGACAACAGGTATTATAAAAAAGGCAGCATAGTGGAGGATATTTCAATTAAGGAATCTTTCCACTCTGATGAACTGGAATATCTTCTCTCAAAGGGATATGATAATATAAAAATACCTGTGACAGGGCCGTATACCATGATGGACTGGTCATTCAATGAACATTACAGTGACAGATACGAAACCGCAATGGCATTTGCAACACTTCTCAACAGTGAAATGAAAACACTGAAAAAACTCTGGGATTCAAAATATCCTGGAAGAAAGCTGGAAATACAGCTTGACGAACCTGCTACAACCACCCATCCTGATGAGATGAATATAGTGGTAGATTCGCTTAATAAATCTGTAGAAGGGATAGATAACTGTGAGTTTACCATTCATGTGTGCTATAGTACCGATTACAGGCTCCTATATGATGTTATGAATGATATAAAAATAGATGGGCTTAACCTTGAGTTCGCGAACAGGGATAAACTGGAACCGGGGACATCCGATGCTGCAAGGCCAGGCTATGAAGAATTGAAGTATTTCCAGCAGTTGAACACAAAGAAAAAATTCATAGGGCTTGGAGTAACAGATGTACATATTGACTATATAGAACCTGTCAGGCTAATTAAAGATAGAATAAATTATACTTTAAACATAATGCCTCCTGAACTGGTAAGGGTAAATCCGGATTGCGGGCTAAGAACAAGGTCTATTGAAACAGGATATGAAAAATTAAAAAATATGGATACAGCAAGAAATGAAATACTGAAAGAAATAGAATAATTTTTTAATATTGGAAGTAATCGTATTCCTCTTCATTCATCTTTTTTCTCTTTTTTCTCCGTATAAAGAATAGTATTATAAAAACGATATATGCCAGTATGCCCGCAAAGATCAACAGGGTTATCAGATATGATATGATTGTATAGTGTACTGCAACTTCATTGGATGAAACGAATGATCCACTGGGAGTATATGCATCTACAATCACATAGTATGTTTTTCCGGGCGTTAAACCTGGAATGAAACCGAAATTAGTGCCCCTTGAGGATATTACTTCTGTGTGGGGGTTTAACATTAATGAGTTGTTGGAATAGGCAACAACGTATTCTGCAAAGTTGGTGGATGGATATTTATCCCAGGATACGAAGGCATAATAAAATCCAAGTGGAAGCGAATATGTGATTTTGAAATTAATAACCAGAACAGATACACTTGCCGGGCTCATGTAAACAACAGGAGAAGAACCGGGAGATATGGATGTAGTATTATTAACATACAGATATTCATGGAATGTTGCATTTGTTGTTCCATTTAAAAATAATACAAACTGGCCGGAACTATTTGTATACCCTATTGTCTTTCCATCTGATGTAATATTAACATTGCTGAGCCCGTATCCATATTGAACGTTCTCAACAGTGCCTTGAACTGCTTTGAAGCTTGAGTTTTTGGGGGATAAAACAAGGGAAATGTGGATATTCTGTCCGGGTGTTAAGTTCATGCTCTGGTTTTGGGATGTATATCCTGTATCTGTTGCATTAATATATGTAGTGTCCGGAGTAACGTATAGAAAATGATAGCCCCCTATGCTGTTAGTTTTAACCCCGTTCAGCGTTACAGTAGCATTCCCATTTGAGACAAAAACGTCCACCAGTACTTTCTCGGGCTTAAGTGTTAAAAAGCCTATAGTACTGGCACTGGCATTTGCTGTGAAGTAGCCGGTAGAATTAATGGTCGCGTTATTGTTGCCGGAAAGTTCGTAAACATCTATAGTTTTTGAACTGGATGTGTATCCAAAGTAATGGTCCACAATGAGCGTATACTGTGGAGAATAATAGGATGGGCTTGAGCTTATGGTTACGCTAACAACCCTTATGGTGGGAACGTGTATTTCTCTATAAAAAGTAACGCCACTGGATTCAGTTGCTGATATATTGTAATATCCCCCTGATAGAGAAACAGGATTGAATTTGGTGCTTCCATTTACCGCATAAGTTGCAGAATTCCCATTGCTCAGGCTGAATTTTAGTGTGGAGTTTTTCCCAAAAGTTATGCTATACAGGATGTGTACAGCGCCTGCTTTTCCATATATTTGTTTATTTACTTCCTTTCCCATGTATGCGGTGAGTGATTTCGCTGAAGAGTTGTATGAAAATGTTATATTGCTATAATCAGTCCCCATATTGCTATAGCCTGATGTGTATATTCCAGTATAGTTTATCCTGCCTGTAGCATTGGTAATGTCTATGTTGCTGTATGTTGCCTTAGAAATATTCACAAAATTGATTTTTGCATTATCCTGCTGTGCACCTGCAACAGCATGGTAATCACCTGAAAACGATACTGGAACATTTAATTCTTTCACAGTTGAATTGTTAACTGTAAAGTAAATTTCTGCCCCGGAAATTTTTATTCCAATGTAGGCAGATGGAGCCCCGGGTAGGATTCCCCGGGTTTCTGTTCCATTATCATAAATACTGTACTTATAATAATAACCTGTAGAATTTGTTGAAATTCCGAATTTTATATAATTAGTTTGATTTTCGTAGAATCCAAGGTAATAATAGGTGCTTCCATTGAATTGCTCCACATTATTTCCTGGAACGTTAATACTGGCAGATATATCGGTGGCATATGAAGTGTTATTGAAAACAGCCACAGTTCCGTATCCATTCATAATTTTGCCAGTATCGTTTATAAGGTTGCTTACCTTTGGTGTTCCCAGCCCTGTGACAGGATTCCATCCCGGTCCTGCGCTGTATCCTGCATTACTTCCAGATGTTATCGGGGTAAATGCATTTTTATAATACTTTGTTTCAGAAATTTTATAAAAGAGTGGATTAACTAGCCCAAGAGATTTCCCGTAGTACTGGTCCATTATTGCAATTATCCCTGCCCACATAGGAGTAGAAATACTGGTTCCACCAAGAACGGATGTTGCGCCATCAACAACCACCAGTACACCTGTGTTTGGATTGGCATCGAGAGCAACATCAGGTACTCCTCTGTAGGACTCCGTATAATTTGGGGCTACCTGGTAATATGGAGTGGTGAAATAGGAGGAAAAACCTCCTCCACTTCCCTCTTCTTTTCCGTTAACTATGTCACCCCAGGCAGTCTGTGTATACTGACCACTTGAGATTTGATTTAACGTTGTTCCCCCTACTCCAAGGACATATGGATCCGATGCCGGGAAATTTACTGCAAGATGGGAAGTACCATCATTTGCACCTTGATCGCCTGATGCAGCCACCACAGTAATGTTATTCGCGGCTGCCTGTTCATAAATATTGTTAAGGCTCGTTAGAGTATGAGGTGAGAGATCACTTTCTGCCTCTCCCCAGCTGATAGAAATTATATTTCCTAATTTGTGGGTAACGGCATAAGCCACAGAATCAAGAAGCCTTGATCCTGAACCCGGTGACAGTACCAGGTCTATTT
>JAKBQO010000001.1 GCA_021835185.1 Thermoplasmata archaeon | reverse complement strand
CGATCTTGATGTGGAAATTACTGATGTAAGGAAAATTTTTAACAATTATGAATATTCATTTACAGGAAAAATACAGGAGGTAAAATCGAAAAAAATTGCGGTACTGGGAACGGATAGCGCTATAGGCAAAAGGACAACTGCAGTTTATCTGAATGATGCCATGAACAGGAAGAAAAAACAATCTGAATTAATAGGCACCGGGCAAACATCCTGGATGCAGGGATTTCCATATACAGTTGTAATGGATTCAATCATAAATGATTTTGTTGCCGGGTCTTTAGAATATATAACATATAAAGCGTGGCAGGAAAAACAGCCCGAGTATATGTTCCTTGAAGGGCAGGGGTCTATTCTGCATCCAGCATATCCAGGAGGGTTTGAAATAATAGGTGCAATGCGCCCGGATGCCATAATACTCCAGCATGCGCCAAAAAGGAAGTTTTACGACGGCTTCCCTGAATACCCTATTGAGCCGCTGGAAAAATACATAAAGGTTCTTGAGCTTGTTTCCAACAAAAAGGTAATTGCAATATCATTGAACACCGAAAATATGGAAAAATCAGAGATAGAAGTTGAGAAAACAAAACTTGAAAAAATATACAATATACCTGTATTCGACCCTCTGGAAGAATTTGAAAACATTACCGGCGTTATATCAGATTTATGAACCACCGAAATATATACTTTATGTGGGTGCTAAAAAGTGTATATTGACAATGTAATTTCATTTGACAGTATTGAGGTGAATATAGCCAGTATTGAGAAAAAAAGGATCATAGGAAATATAAAATTTGATGATTTTTCATACAGGTTGATTTTCACATATGCCGAAGATATTGATGTGGACAGGAATATAGCAGGGCTTATACTTACAATGCCTGCAATTAATTTTACCTATTTTGCCCGGAAACTGGTTTTAAATTTCCCGGTATCACCTACAGATATAGAGTTGATAAAAAATTTTATGAAAATAAATGCCCATGAAGTTTTTATTAATAAAATAATAAACAGGAGATATGATTACATCAAACCGGAGTTTATACCGGCTGAAGATGATATTACCGCAGCCAATGCTGATGGAATAACTGAGCTTGTATGCCCTGAAACTTTCAGCGAAGAGAGGCCATGGAATACATCCCCTGATAAGGTGGCTATTATGTCCTCAGGCGGCAAGGAAAGCCTTTTAGCCTTTGGAATTTTCAATGAAATAAACAAACCGGAAAACAATTATTCTTTCTATTTTGAAGAATCCGGTTCACACTGGCTCACAGCAAAAACAGCCTATGACTATTATAGAGAAAACTTTGGAAATGTAATGAAAGTATGGTCAAATACAGACAGGTTTTACCATGAAATGCTGAATCATATAAAAATAGTGAACACAGATATGATAGATATACTGTCCGATGATTATCCAATCCAGGTTTTTATTTTCCCGGTGTATATATTTTTGCTGCTGCCTTTGCTCAAAAAATATTCCATTGGAAATATAATCATGGGCGATGAATTCGACGACCCTCGGGAAATGGGTGATTATAAAGGATTGAAATATTACTATGGAATTTTTGACCAGACTTATGATTTCAACCATATGCTTTCTCTATACTTCAATAAGAAAGGGGTAAACGCAGGTGTATACTCTATAGTTTATCCAGTAACCGGATATCTGGAAGAGAAAATTTTAATGGAACGCTATAGGGATTTGTTCCTGCAGCAGAGATCATGCCACTCATGCCATAGGAATGATGGTGTAATAGAACCATGCGGGAAATGCTCGAAATGCCTTGGAATACTATTGTTCATTGAGGCTTCTGGAGGAAAACCGGAAGATATATTGTATTCCAGCGATGACGTAAGATTATTAAAAAGAAGGCTTTCAAAGGCAAGGCTCCGGCTTGACCCTGATGAGAGGATTTATGCAGAATCAAAAATTGGTTTGTATTCCGGCAGTATCGGAGATGCTGAACATGCCGGAGGATTGCATATTATGCCCTATGAGAATTCTCTATTTTCCGTAATACCGGATAATTTCCGCAGCCCTATTGAAAAGATATTTTCAGCTTACGCAGAAGGGATATTTAAACTGGACAATGGAAAATGGGTAAATATTCAGAAATAGCTGTCCTGGACCTGAATGCACTCTTCATCACTGTTGCATTTCATATAATCATTTAGCGGGTTTATATTAGTTTTGATAAAATTCTGTGCCCATGAGTATTTGGAAATAACATCGCCGGCAAGTTCTGAATATCCCATAATGTATAACGCAGCGGCTAAAGCTTCCAGTGATGATAATTTTCCGGGCTTTCCATAATTCACAGGATTTACCGGTAGCAACAGTGGAAGCTTTTTCCCATTTTTCCCTTTAATATTTTCTATGGTGTTTATCCTGTTCCATGAGCCGTCAATAACAACTATCCCTTTATCCTCAAACAGCATTTTATTTGAATTTAACAGAAAATTATCGGAGTACGGCGTGAGGTAAAGTTTATTGTATATTTTATTAAGGGGTATTTCAATGGCCAGCCCATAGCGTTCCAGTTTTTTCATGGTTGATTTCTTTGGATCGTCCTGGCCGAGATAAACATAAAATATTTTTTCCATAGCCTATATAAGACACTGTCAAAATATAAAAGTTGCCATTTTTCCACCTTTGTTATCCGGTTTAAATATTGTTCTTCGCATTATTAAGGCAATCAGGGCACACACAATCCGGTGATAGCAATTTAATTGCTTTCAACTGGTTTCCGTTTAATTTTGTTCCCTTGCACCAGCATAGCAATCCGCCACAGTGGAATTCAGCAGAACATATGCCGCATTTTTTTATCACAAGGATATATATACCTGCGTTATTTTATTTTTACGCCATATTGCATTATCATATTGTTTTATGGCTATTTTCCAGATATAATGTATATCCATATAGTTTTTATGTTTTATACTATACGGTGGACAATAAGTTTTGATGCATATATTTAAATATTATAAGATATAAAAAGGTTAAATTTTTAATTTATTAATTCGTCATTAACAAAGTATTAATATAATAGAAAAATCAACTCGAATGGTAGAAAACCTCGATAAAGTTAAGGATATTATAGCCAGGACAAACAGGATTCCTGTGTGGTCTTTACCAACGGCTTTCCTTGGAATTATAGGATTGGGATATTTTTTTACATTCTATGATATATCTGATATAGGGCTTGCAATGCCTGCAATAGACCAGCAGTTCAACCTGCATGGATCTATAATACTGTTTATAGCCCTGTCAGTGGGGCTAATAGGTTATGCAATTGGCTCATACCTGATAGGAAGCCTTGCCGATGTATTCGGAAGATATAGATCAATGATTCTAACCATGGCGCTCACAGCAATAGGGTCTCTGGGAGATGCATTGTCTTTTAATGTGCCTGAATTAACAATTTTCAGATTTATAACTGGAATAGGATTGGGTGCTGACCTGAACCTTGTATCCATTTATATCACTGAATTTGCACCTGCTGCAGTAAGGGGTAAAATAACTGTATTGACCTTCCTGATCGGAATATTCGGGCAGGCTGTGACTCCTTTTATAGGCTATTTCCTGGTACCGGCATTTCCGACAGGATGGCGCTGGCTATTCGGAATAGGGGCAATAATAGCCTTCATTGCAGTATTTCTAAGAACAGAGTTGCCAGAATCGCCAAGATGGCTGGCGACAAAGGGGCATAATCTGGAAAAGGCGGAAAAGGTGCTGGAGATGATGGAAGCCACTGCTAAAAAGAAAATAGGTGAATTGCCAGAGCCACATCCAGAGAATGTTGTTGTGGAAGAGCCAAAATTCCCAACACTATACCTGTTCAAGAAACCTTATACAGGCAGAATGGTTTTATTAATAGTAGTATGGTTTCTGTGGTATATCGGAAATTACGCATTCCTGGGAGACGCTGCATCATTGCTTGAGAGCATAGGGTTTTCAGAGGCTGCCGCCATTCTATACATAGCAATAGGGGCAATAATAGGATATCCAGCTGGAGCATTAATAATGCTTTACACCTCCGATAAATATGAGAGAAAACATGTTATCTTTGCTGCGACTGTAGTCTGGTTCCTTGGCATGATATCTATGGCCACCAGAATGACCGACCTTCTGTATTTTGGATCCTTCCTTGGAGCAATGGGGCTCGGGATGTACCTTCAGGTAGCTTATACGTTTACCGCTGAAAATTACCCAACAAGGGCAAGAAGCTCTGGATTCGGGATAACCGATGGAATAGGGCATGGAGGGGGGGCTCTTGGAGCCATATTGCTTCCGATACTTGTAGCAACATATTCCTGGGCATTTGGCTTCACCTTCATTGGAATTACCGGGTTAGTTGCCGGTCTTCTAATATTGATCGGTGGAACAAAGGTTTCAAGGAGGAATCTTGAGGATATTTCAGAATAAGATTTATTTCTGAGTATAATTTTTATATCATTATATTTGAAACTAATAATTTTTATGTGTTTTATACGGAAATTATCAATAATATAATGTTAATTTTCAAAATTTAAGAAGTTAATTGAATTATATGAATTCCATTCAATGAAAAGATTTATTAAACGATTTTTACTATAGAATAATGCATTATATTGTAATAACGGGAGGAGTTATTTCCGGATTAGGCAAAGGTACAATTACATCCGGCTTATCATATCTTTTAAAGAACAGCGGGTTCAAAGTTACCAATATAAAAATTGACCCATACCTCAATTATGACGCGGGAACAATGAATCCGTACCAGCATGGAGAAGTATTTGTCCTCAATGATGGGGGAGAGGTTGACCTTGACCTTGGAAATTATGAAAGATTCCTTGATACAAATCTTTCCTCAGGGAATAACATAACTACAGGGAAGATATATAAAGAGGTTATAGAAAAGGAAAGGCGTGGCGATTATCTTGGAAGTACAGTACAGATTATACCACATATTACGAACGAGATAAAAAACCGCATAAGGAAGGCGGCTGATGGCTATGACATAACTCTTATAGAGGTTGGTGGCACAGTAGGCGATATAGAATCCATGCCATTTCTTGAGGCATTGAGGCAGATGAAATCTGACAGGCACGATTCTGTAATTTTTGGCCATGTAACACTGGTGCCGGAATCCGGGCAGGAACAGAAAACAAAACCTACACAGCACAGCGTAAAAGAACTCAGGGCAATAGGTATCCAGCCTGATATATTATTCTGCAGGTCACAGCATATTCTCAATGAAGATTCAATAAAGAAAATCTCGCTCTTTACAGACGTGGAGGAAAAAGGAATAATCAGCGTTTACGATGTGTCCAACGTATATATGGTGCCAATGGTCCTGGAAAACCAGGGTATCCTGGAATATACAAGGGAAATATTTGGCTTCGATGACCATACGCTGAATTATACGCTTAAAAAATTCACGGAAAACATTGAAAACCCGTCTACTGAGGTAACTATAGGGCTTATAGGGAAATATGTGGATATGCAGGATGCCTATATAAGCCACAAAGAAGCATTTTCACACGTTACCGGAAACACGGGGATTAAGGTAAATATAAAATGGATTGATTCAGATGACCTTGTCAGAAGCAGGGAACAACTGGAAGACATTGATGGGATATTAATTCCCGGGGGCTTCGGTTACCGTGGCGTTGAGGGAAAAATTATTGCTGCAAGATATGCCAGGGAAAACCACGTGCCCTATCTGGGCATATGCCTTGGCTTCCAGGCGGCAGTAATAGAACTTTCAAGGGATCTTATAGGGCTTGATAATGCAAATAGCACTGAATTTGAGCCCGATACGGTCAATCCTGTTATTGACATATTGCCGGAACAGAAAAATATAAAGGACCTCGGGGGGACTATGAGGCTCGGAGCCAAGCCAGTTATAATAAAGAAAGGGACACTGGCATATGACCTGTATAAGTCTGAAAAGATAAGTGAGAGGCACAGGCATAGATTTGAGGTAAATCCGGCTTATATAAAACGCCTTGAAAATGCTGGTGCAGTTTTCTCAGGAACTGATGAAGAAGGTATAAGGATGGAGATTCTGGAGTTAAATGACAGGGATAACTATATAGCAACACAGTACCATGCAGAATTCCAATCCAGACCGTTAAATCCCTCAAAGGTACATTTATATTTTATAAAAAAATCACTGGAATACAGAAAAGAAAAAAGAGGTAAAATTTATGAAAGAAGTGCTGAATGATTTGGTAAAGAAATTGAACGATAAGATAGCTAGTGACCAGACGTATGCAAAGAAGCTGCAGAGCATAACAAAAAGCATTGACATAGTGTTCGATGATAAGGATTCCTATTATTTCAAAGTTGAAAACGGCCATATTACAGAGCCACAGGAAGGAAAGATAGATGCTGACATTACCGTAACAGTAAGTTCCGATGTTTTCAATAAGATCTTATCAAAAGAAATCAACGCTATGGATGCATATATGAAACAGCAAATAAAAATAAAATCATCGCTGATGGATAAGTTATTATTGAGCGACCTGCTTAAAGCATAAGATGATAGACCACAACCTTGATAAATATAATAAAATACTTGAAAATAAGGTAAGTGAGTGCTATCAAATTGCTGAAGAGGCACGTTCCCTTGGCAAGGATGTTTCAACGGAAGTTGAAATTCCACTTGCAAATGATATGGCAGAAAGGGTTGAAAAATTAATACAGATTGATGGAATAGCAGATGATATCAGGGAACTTAGCAAGACCATGTCAAGGGAAGAGGTCTCACTGGCCATATCCCGGAAGGTTGCAGAGAGATTAAAGGATGATAGAAGGCTGGCACTGGAAAAGTCTGTCCGTGTTGGCCTTGCAATACTTACTGAAGGAATACTTGTTGCCCCTCTCGAGGGAATTAAAACTGTAGATATAGTATCCAACGATGATGGAACTGAATATGTGGATATTGTTTATTCTGGCCCCATAAGGAGCGCCGGCGGCACTGCCCAGGCATTGAGTGTGCTCATGGCAGATATTGTGCGCAGGGAGCTGAATATAGGAAGTTTTAAGGCCACTGATGAAGAGATAGAGCGTTATATTGAAGAAATACAGGCATACAACAGGTCAAAGCACCTGCAGTATCTTCCCACTCCAGAGGAAATACGCCTGGTAATAGGTAATTCACCGGTAATGATAGATGGTGAGGGCAGTGAGGAAGAAGAAATATCCGGGCACAGGGATATGAGGAGAATACCAACAAACCGTATACGTGGAGGAATGTGCCTTGTCCTATGTGAAGGGCTTATCCAGAAATCCCGGAAAGTGCTGAAATACACAAGCCTTATGAAAATGGAAGAATGGAATATACTTGAAAACATAGGCAAAAACAAAAAGGAAGAAAAGGGAGACAATTCACAGAAATACCTCCGTGATATTATTGCTGGCAGGCCTGTTTTTGGATATCCAAACCGGCCTGGAGGGTTCAGGCTTAGATATGGTAGATCAAGGCTTTCAGGATTAGCTGCTGCTTCAATTAACCCTGTTTCAATGTATATTGTTGATGAATTCATAGCAATTGGTTCACAGATAAAGGTGGAGCTCCCTGGCAAAGCTGCAGCCATAACTCCCTGTGATACCATTGACGGGCCTACAGTGCTGTTAAAGAGTGGCGAACATAAAAAAATTAAGACCATAGAAGAGGCAATAGCAGTAAAGGAAGAAGTAGCTGAAATAACCGATCTGGGAGAAATACTGATTGCCTATGGAGATTTTCTGGAAAATAACAAAAACCTGGTTACATCCCCTTTTACAGTGGAATGGTGGTCATACTACCTTAAAGGCGATTTACAGAAATATATGGAAAAAAAGCCTGATCAGTTTGAAGCCATTGAAATATCGAAAAAATATGGAATACCATTGTACCCTGAATATGATTATTACTGGCATGACATAACGGAGGACGAATTAAATTCACTTATATCTGTGCTTGAAAGGTCAAGGTTGCATGATGGCAATCTCTATATTGATACCGATGCACAGGATATACTTATTAAGCTTGGAATTGAATTTAAACAGATTTCCGGTTCGCTTGAAATCGCTGAGTACTACCCTCTACTTGTATGCACTGGATTTTCCATTGAAAATAACATACCGGTTAAAACCGGATCATACAGTTCACACAACGTTCTTGAAGCTGTGAACCAGCTATCTGGAATAACCATAAAAGCCAGGTCGCCTATCCGTGTCGGGGCAAGGCTTGGAAGGCCGGAAAAAGCAGGGGACAGAAAAATGAAGCCAAAAGTCCATTCATTATTCCCGATCCTCAATTATGGCGACAACAGGCGTTCAATATTGAATGCTGCAAAGAACAAAAGTGAATATTCAATAGAATTAAATGAGAGGATATGCAAAAACTGCGGAAATGAAACGCCATTGACGGTCTGTGAAAACTGTGGTTCGGTTACATATAACCAGAAACGTTTAAAGAAAATGAATATAGATTTGAGCATGGTGCTTGAAAGAGCGGAATCCAGGCTTAACATAAAGCCCGATCAGGTAAAGGACCTGAAAGGGGTCAAGAAATTAATGTCCAGAAACTGTGCTGTTGAACCTATGGAAAAGGGAATTTTACGATCAATACATGATATAAGCATAAACAAGGATGGAACATGCAGATACGATATGTCTGATATTCCAATAACACATTTCAAAAAAAGTGAACTTAACCTTACGTCTGAGCAATTAATAGAACTCGGGTACCCTGACCGGGAGTTAAATGAAATATATCCACAGGATATTATAATACCGGAAGATTCGGCAAAGTATTTGCTGAATGTTGCAAATTTTGTTGATGACATGCTTGTCAGGTATTACAATCTGCAGCCATATTACTCATGCCATAGCATAGATGACCTCATAGGCGAACTGGTTATAGGACTGGCACCACATACGTCCGGCGGCATTGTATCCAGAATAATAGGATTTTCAAAGGTTAGCGGTTGCTATGCCCATCCATTTTACCATGCTGCAAAGAGAAGGAACTGTGATGGCGATGAAGACAGCATTATGCTACTGCTTGAAGGGCTTCTTGACTTTTCAAGGGATTTTCTTCCCTCAACTACCGGCGGATTGATGGATGCGCCACTTGTACTCAGTGCATTCCTGGATCCGGAAGAGGTGGACAAGGAAGCAATGAACGTTGATACACTCTGGAAATATCCACTTGAATTTTATGAAGCTACTGAACAGGGTTTGCCACCGTCAAAGATTGAGTCCATAATGCTCACAATGAAATCAAAGATTCAAACACAGGGAATATACACAGATTCAGGGTTCTCATTTGATACAGCTAACCTTAATGCGGGAGTGCTTATGTCTGCATATAAATCCATAGATTCGATGCAGGAAAAAATTGAAAAACAGCTGGGGTTGGCAACCAAACTATTATCGGTTGATGAAAATGACGTGGCTGCAAGGGTAATATCATCCCATTTCCTGCCCGATATGTTTGGGAACATGAGGAGCTTCTTCACACAGGAATTCAGGTGCACCAAATGCAACACAAAATTCCGCCGTGTGCCCCTTTCAGGAAAATGCCTTAAGTGCGGTTCTGACAACATAATACTGACAATACACCACGGAAGCATTATAAAATACCTGAAAGAGACAGAAAAGGTTATGGACGAGTATAATTTGCCCATATACCTCCAGTACCAGATCAGGAGGCTCATAGATTCCATTGATAACACATTTGATGTTGCTGAACCTGTTAAGGTTGAAGAAACTACACTGGAATCATTTAAATAAATACAAGCAATAGAGAGCTATGATAGGGTCATTATTTGTTACAGGCCCGGCTGGGACTGGAAAATCAACATTCTGCGGTGCATATAAGGATTGGCTGGTGCAGAATGACTACGATGCAATAATAGTTAATCTTGATCCGGGTGCAGAATATTTGCCATATGAGCCGGATATAGACATCAGGGAATTTATATCCCTGAGTGAGGTTATGTCTGCCTATTCACTGGGGCCAAATGGGGCGCAGGTAGTTGCTGCTGACCTTTTGCTGGACAATGTTGATAAGATAAAGTCAAAATTAGAGTTATATGACGATTATTATGTTATTTTTGACACTCCCGGGCAGATAGAGCTTTTCACATTCAGGCCGGGAAGCCCGTTGCTTGTAAAATCACTTGCAGGGGAGAAAGCCATGATAGCCTTCATAGCGGATTCTATGGTTTCACAGACACCGTCTGGATTCATATCTGAAAAGATGCTTTTTGGTTCCGTGTATTCACGGTTTTTTGTTCCCATGATGTTTGTGCTTAATAAAATAGATTTAATAGGCGAAGACAGGGTAAAGGAAATAACTGCCTGGGAGGAAAACCCGGATCTGCTATATGACAGTTTCAGGGATGAAAATACAGACAGTGTAAAGGATTATTTTTTGAATGTAATAACCGCCCTGAAGGATTCAGATATAATAAACAAAATTATTCCTGTGTCCTCAAAGGATTCATTCGGTTTTGAAGATATTTATACAGGCATGTCTGATTTCTTCCAGGGAGGCGAGGATACAGACACAATGTACAAAGACGATTAAAAGTATTATTAATAAACCTTTTTTGTATGTGGTGATAAATGAAGTTCAGGGATATAGCCGAGTTTATAAAACTGGAACATACGCTTTTCGATCTGCCATTTATTTATGCAGGCGCCATAATAGCTTCCGGAGGCAGCTATAATTTTGTCAAATATATAATAATATTCATCACAGCTACAAGTGCGAGGGGTGCTGGCATGTCCATTAACAGGATAATGGGGCTGAAATATGATAAAACCAACCCAAGAAAGAAAAACTGGGCACTGGTAACGGGCAAAATGAAAAAAATTGATGCCTATGCGTTGACATTGCTGTTAATAGCAATATTCGAGGTTTCAACATACTTTTTGAACAGGGTTGTCCTTGCACTTTCACCTGTTGTAATACTATTCTTCATTGCAGACCCGCTTATGAAGAGAGTAACATCATGGCGCCACCTCTTCATGGGCTTAACTATTGGCCTGGGCGTCCTCGGCGGTTTCCTTGCAATTTCACCGGTTGCACCGCCATTAATAATATACCTTGTTGTCCTAATATCAACGTTCTGGATTGCTGGGTTTGATATAATATACACAATTCCTGATATAGATTATGACAGGGCAAATAACCTGAAAACCCTGAATGTCAAATATGGCTTGAAGAATGGCATGATAATATCCTCACTTTTCCACATCTTTACAATAGCCCTTTTTATTTTCATAGCATTCATAGTCAAAAATATTTACTATGATATTTTGCTGGTGCCTATTGTAGCATTGATAATATACCAGCACATAGTTGTAAATCCATCAAATTTAAAAACAATAAGGGTATCGTTCTTCAACGCAAATTCATTTATTGGAATTATATTCCTTGCCGGAATGATAATTTCATTTTATAGATAAATTTAGAGTACTATTCTCACATCGACAGCAAATGCACCCTTTTCGTTGACAATAAGCGGGTTTATGTCCATTTCCTTTATATCAAGGTCAATAAGCATGTTGGATAGTTTAGATATTGCTCTCACGGTGCCATTTATATCATAATCCCTGTTTCTTGATGTTAGCATGCCCAGTACTTTGCTGTCCTTCATCATCTGGTATGCTTCATCCTCCGATACAGGGCAAATTCCATAGCTAAGGCTTTTTATTACCTCCATATAGATTCCACCTATTCCAACCACTATTGCAGGCCCGAATACAGGGTCTTTTATTCCACCAACGAATATTTCAGCTCCGGATATCTGTGCCTGCATGATTGTCCTCGGGTAATTCAATTCGGTAAATGAGCTTTCAACTGTATCCTTTTCAACGTTCATTATAACCCCTTTTACATCTGTTTTATGTACAGGCGTATCAGGAGATATTTTCATAACAAGAGGGTATCCAACAGCTGTTGATTTTTCCACAGCTTCCTTTGCATTTTCAGCAATAGCATATGCAGGAGTCCGTATTCCATATATTTCCATTAGCTGCATTGCTTCGAAATCCTTTATGTAATTTTTTCCCTTTACAAGTTCCCTTGCCTGGTTAATGGGCTCAGCTGTACGGATTTTTTTTACCGGATTTGGGCGTTCAACCATATACTTGATAGATCTCACCGCATCCTCAGGGAAGATGAAAGCAGGTATGGAAACAGAGTCCAGCAGTTTAGATGCTGCATTCTGGTCAAGCCCCATTGTTACCCCTATCACACCCTTTCCACGATAATTTACCATTGCTTTTGCAACATCTGAACATGAAACCATGGGAAGTGACTGGACTATGACTATTTTTGTGCAGTCGAGGTCTTTTATTATTCCCAGTGCCTTATTGTACCTGTCATAGTTGGCATCACCTGATAAATCTATAGGATTCCTCGGTGTGCTCTGTTCCGGCATTACACTGAGCAAATCATGTTTTACCCTTTCAGGCAATTCTATTTCATTAAGCCCCTCCTTATCTATGGCATCTGTTGTCAAAACACCGTGCCCTCCGGAATTTGTAATAATAAGTATATCACTGGAAACAGGTTCTGATGACAGTACGATTTTCGCCAGGTTAAGCATATCTTCTATGTTATCCACAAATATTCCGCCTACTGTCCTTACAGCTGCGCGGAATATATCCATTGAACCGGCAACGCTTCCTGTGTGTGTCTTTACCGCGGCTGCACCGGTTTTGCCCATTCCTCCCTTCAGAAATATTATGGGTTTGCGCCTTATGACATCGGGCAAGGTTGTTAAGAACTTCTGGCCGGATGAAACACCTTCCACATATGAGAAAATTGCCCTTGTTTCCACATCGGTTGATAAGAATTGAAAAGCATCGGTTTCATCCACGTCTGCCTGGTTCCCAAGGCTGATGAAATAACTTATGCCCACATTGGATTCCTGGGCCCAGTTTAACATATAAACACCGAGTCCACCGCTCTGTGCAACCAGTGCAGCTTTTCCCTTTTTAACATCGGCAAATGCAAATGTTGCATTGACATCCGGTGTTATGAGCCCTATTGTATTCGGGCCAAGAACCCTTATTCCGCTCTCCCTCGCTATTGCCATTATCTGATCTTCAAGTTCTGCTCCATGCTGGTCAGTTTCCTTGAATCCAGCGGTTATAATTATTGCTGCCCCTGCTTTTATTGTAGCTGCATCTTTCATTACTCCGGGTACTGCATCCCTTGGTACCACTATAACTACCAGGTCAACACTTTCCTTTATATCTATAAGGCTTTTATACGCCGTTAATCCATCAATGCTGGCAGTTTTATTGTTCACCGGATAAACCTTTCCCGAAAATGATGATGTTATATTCCTTAATATGATATTTCCAACCTTCAGGCTGTCAGATGAAGCACCGACAACAGCTATACTTTTTGGTTTAAATAATTGTTCAAGCATAAACTATTATATTCAATATACTTAAAACAGTTTCTAATTGCCGGTATATAATCATACCGGATAATACTGTTCCATATCCCTCGTGTCTGTAACATCCACGAACTGGCTTATCATTTCCAGACTCTGGAAGTACAATCTTTCAGAATATGTGGATGTAATGTCTGATACAACTATAGTATTGTACTCCCTGATATTTGCGTTCGCTGAACTTATGAATATATCTGTATCGGTGAAGAATCCCCCGAGAAAGATTGATCTCCTTCCGGTTTTGCTTATTTCTTCTTCCAGGCTACTCCTGTAGAATATATCTTCCTTCCATGTTTTTACTGTATTATTTACCCTTATTTTTTTATTAAATTCCTCGATAAAACCTTTATCGTAATCCGATGGGGGAGCCATATTTTTCATCCTGTTTTCCTCCTTGCGGTTCCGGAGTTTAAGAAGCTCTGGATTTTCCACAGTGTAATTCAATTCCCTTTCTGTGAATATAACTGGAACTCTATATTTATCGATGAAATTGTTAATGTAATCCATGCCCATTAAAAACTCCATCTTGCTGAAGCAATTCCGGAAAAACTCTGTATTGTAGTTGACAAGTACTATAATGGAATCATCGGGTTTAATCATAATTCAGTATAAATGATGCATATTAGTATTTTGTTTTAAAAAGTTATATATAAAATTCCATAATACAGTTTACGCGGAGATTGCCGAGCTAGGAAAAGGCGATGGATTTAGGGTCCATTTCCGTAGGGATTCGTGGGTTCAAATCCCACTCTCCGCATTATTGTTTTATTTCCATGCTGTTACTTAAAGAGCCATACCGGTTTTAACCGCCTGGTCATGAAAAGCTACATCAGACACCTTAAATATTTATTGAGCATATTTAACCATGGATAAATATAGCAATACAAAAGAATTCTTTTCCAAAAATTCTGAAAATTATGCTAAAAGCCAGTCCCATGCAAAGGACAGAGATCTGGATATCCTTATGGAAATGCTATCTCCACAGGCAGGCATGATAGGGCTTGATGCCGCTACAGGGTCAGGGTTTACAGCCATAAGATTGGCAAAGAAAATAGGGAAGGTTTACGCCCTTGATATGGTTGACAATATGCTACTTGAAACTGCAAAACTGGCTGAAGAAAACGGGTTGCATAATGTATTCCCTGTAAAAGGCTATGTAGACTCCATGCCCTTTGAAAATGAAAAATTTGATATTGTAACATGCAGAAGGGCTGCACACCATTTCGATGATAAGGATGAATTTGCATCTGAGGCTTTTAGAGTTTTAAAGGCAAATGGAATGATAGGCATAGACGATATGACCGTCCCTGATAGCATAATCAATGACCTGAATGAAGTTGAGAGAATAAGAGATCATTCCCACATGTATGCAGCATCCACAGACGGATGGATTCGCATTCTTTCCCGGGCTGGATTTACCGGTTTAAAATATAAGGTATACAGCAGGAGGGTATCCTTTGAACAATGGCTTTACCCTGTTGAAATTAATTCCCCTGAAGGAAAAAAATCTCTAGAGTATTTCCAAAATGCACGTGATGAATTTCTATCCAGTATACAATGGGATGGAAAATCGTTTCAAAAATCATGGGTGGTAATAACAGGAGTAAAAGAGATACAATGACATGGAACAATTGTTATTTTTAAATGATAATGTTTATAAGTGTTTAATGTAATATACATTTTATCCAGTATGCAATTTAATGTGGAAGGAGTGAAATCGTGTGAATGTCAAGGTTAAGATGAAAAATGAAGGTTGTTCCCTTAGCGGGTTATATTCTGAGTATAATATTAATTCAAGGGTCATCAAAAAGGAGATACATGAAGGCCTTCTTTATGAAATTGCAGAAATCTATTATCACAATGGGAATCTTGACAAAATTTTGATATCGTTAAAATCCAGCCAGGGAGTAAAAGGTGTAGAAACCCTATTTGACAATGGAAATATACTCATAATAAAATTAACGACAGCCGAATGCCCTGTGCTTGGAATTTTGAAAAATTATTCAGAAAGTGGAAAATCCGTTTATAAGCAGGAAGAGAAAATAGAAGAGGGAAACAATATCTGGAACATGCATATAGCCAGCATGGAACTGGTAAGGGAACTTTCAGAAAAGTTGAAAGAGAAAACAGGAAGTGATGTGTTTGTTAATATTTACAAAAAATCCAGTGTAGATAAAAAATCCCTCTTTGTTGTAAAAGAAGCATATGACCTTGGATTTTTTGATGTGCCAAAGCGCATTAACCTGCTTGAGCTCTCTGCTATATTGAATATCCCGCCAACAACTCTGGATTTAATTATACGCAAATCATTAAAATATTTTCTTGATACTGAACTTGTTTCAAAGGATAAATCACAAATTTATAATGAATAGAAGTCCCTATGGAAAAGTACAGTGTGCTTATACTGGGTGGAGGCTACGGGGGAATTAATGCATATTATGGAATCAGGGACAAAAGCCACGTAGCAATAATTGATTCAAAACGTAATTCCGTGTACCATGGCAAATCCAGGGACATAGGAATGAATATTCCGGCATCCATAATGGAAAGTATAAAGAAAGTGGATATTGAGGAGCCCTATGTGCAGACGGACAGGCATGAATATTATCCTGAGAAGCTTGTGATTTCAACTGGATGCAACAGGGAAAGTCAGATTGAATTTATGTCAAAAAGCCATCTGTACAACAATATGTACCTTGGCTCAAAAAATGAATATGATGATTATATATTAATACAGTATATTTTAAAGTTGAATAAAGCTGGTATCCATGCAGGTTACAGTGGCAATTTTTTATCATTCCTGGGGAAAGAAGTAAAAATAAAGGTCAGGAAATTTTTAGCTCTTTCAGGCGTTCCGTTATCTCCGGATGCAGATTTTTTGTTGCCTGAATGCAGCCCTAATATATTTGGAAATTATATAAATGTGGATAAAAACTTAATGGTGAACGAAAATACATACGCTATAGGCGATGCACTTGACTGGAATGCAAAGTGTGGTGAGCTCTCAATGAGGCAGGGTGCTTTTGCAGGCAGGCATATGAGTGGAAAGGTCCATGATTTTAAACCAGTATTTATTACAATTCTGGATAATTTGAAAGGAACAGGCATAAGAATTAAAAGCACAGAGCCGTGGAATTCCGGAATAGCTTCTGCACACATCGGAAGGGAATATTCACTCATGGCCGGATTTTTAATGCATTATTACGGATTCAGGAATGGCAATATGGGTTTCCTACAGTATTTCTAGAATACAGCCATAATTAGAATTTAAATAGCTTTTAATAATATTTATTAATATTTCTTTAATATAGCCAGATGTGGGATCCTGGTGGAGCTAAGGATAAAAAGGGAAAACTTTACATAATATTGAGGTTCCTTAGGATGGAACAGACTTTCTTCAGCCTTCCCATGGCATACCTGGGAGCTTTCCTTGCTGTAAGGAAAATACCAGCAATCAGGATTCTTATATTAATTTTCTTCGCCCTGTTTTTTGTCAGGATAGCAGGAATGACAAATGATAACCTTGCGGACCGGTTCATTGATGCTAAAAATCCAAGGACCATGACAAGGCCACTGGTAACTGGCGTGATAACCGTGAAAAATGCCTATGCACTGATAGCAATTGGCCTTGCAGGTTATTTTATTTCTACTTACTTTATCAATATTTTAGCCTTTTCCATCTCGCCCCTGGGTGCACTGGTAATCATGACATACCCGTACATGAAAAGGCATACTGCATTTGCCAACTACCAGATAGCCTCAATACAGGGTTTATCCGTAATGGCAGGGGCTATAGCAGCTGTGGGATTGCATTCACCTGTTTACATAATTTACCATATGCCATGGTTTTTCGTATTCGCCACCATATTCTGGGCCCTCGGCTTTGATCTTTATAACCATATACCGGATATAAAATATGACAGGGAAAATAAATTGCATAGCTTCGCCACACTGCTAGGCGACAGGGCACTGCAATTTGCAGGGTTGAACCAGATATTGTCTGTCTCACTGGCTTTTGCCGGAGATATTGTTTACAGGCTTGGTATCCTGTCATATGCAACAACCACACTGCATGGTGCAATAATGCTTTCTGCTTTTATACTGGCATACAGGGGTAATTTTGGAAAGGCATTTTATTATAATATATATGCTTCGGTAGTTCTCGCCCTTGGAATTATAATAGATGTGGCCCTGGGTTTGCCGGCAATTTAAAAAAATTAATTATGCCTTATACAATATAAGTTTATGTATGAAAATGAAAAAAAAGTTTCTGCCATGGAGGCATTGAAGCATGTACATAGCAATATGAAACTCGGGCTAGGAACCGGGTCAACAACAAAATACTTTCTTGATGGGCTCGGGGAACTTGTTAAATCTGGAAAAATCACAGGTATTACCGGTGTCCCAACATCATTGAGGACTGCTGACCTGGCTAAATCCTATGGCATAAAAATAGAAAACAACCTTGAAGGGATAGAAATAGATTTTGATGGTGCAGATGAATTTGATGGAAGTGGCAACTTAATAAAGGGTGGTGGAGGTGCACTTGTAAGGGAAAAAATTGTTGCTTATAACAGTAAAGAAGTTTACATAATGGCTGACCATTCAAAGTTTTCAGAAAAACTGCATAGTTTTCCATTGCCTGTTGAGGTTTTGCCCTTTATGGAGGATGTGACAAAGAAGAATATTGAAAAAACAGGTTGCAAAGCTACTTTCAGGGATGGAAAAAATTTTAAGAGCGACAACGGCAACTATATACTGGACTGCAGGTTCGATTTTACGGATGTTGCACTGGAAAAAAAGATAAAGATGATTCCCGGAGTTGTTGAAGTAGGCATCTTCAGTGGGATTACAACAAAGGTATTCATAGGCGAAAATGAGAAATGCAGGGTTATGGACTTCCAGAAATCATAATGTTGTTTCATTCTGCATAGATAGAACCATATCCATTGCAAGTTCCGCTATATCTGTTGAGTACAGAGCAATCCTTGATATTTCCTCCGAGGAAAATGATATGGTCGCTATATCTGATGATTTCCCGAGGTCCAGCAATTCCTTCTTCTGGTCCATTATGGTTTTTTTGAATGATATGATATCATTGAGCCCGTTATATTTCTTGGAATAAAAGAGTGCCATTGACTTCTTATACAGGTCAAGTGAAAATGATAGGTTTTCAACTACCTTCTTATACGGTATATCAGTATCATTCCTCTCCAGCCATATTTTGCATATATTTACTGTATGGTCTGCCATTCTCTCAAGTATCCGGGATATAATCAGGTAATATATGCTATTGGGGTCTTCGCAACTTTTGCCTTTTACTTCACGGTAAATGTACCACTGGAAACGATCAATTTCATCGTCTCTTTCAATTACATTTTTTAACAGGTCATTGTCCATGTCATTAATCCCTTTTATCGTGTCGTAAATCATTGATTCAACATTAAGTGACATACGCTTTATAGAATTATAAATCGGGTAGGAATTTGAATTTAATACATTTTGCAGAACAATTTTTTTGGAATTTTCCTCAAATATTTCTATGCCTATAACCAGTTTTGAAAATTTCTTTATGGCTTCCCTTGTTTCATCACTGATATAGTATGAGCTTGTTATGGCCAGTGTATCGTAACCGGAAATGTAAAGAGATATCAATGCCCGTTCGATGCTTTTTGAATCCATCTTTGAATTCAGGATTAAATGTTTTTCTATCTCTGTTTTTACACCAACATCTCCGTAAAGAATAAGCCGGTTCTGTGATTCTTCAATTTTTATCTCACTGCTCCTCTGAAGATTGTTATTTTTTACCCATTTTGAAGGCAGAGAAACTATATATGTTGAACCTCCTGTTAACTGGATCTTTCTTATTGATTGCATGTATATATATCTGAAATAACTATATATAAATATCTATTAAATTTAAAACTATATAATTTATTTTCCAGCAAGGTTTTTCTTGCTGAAGAAATATGCTGCTACTATCCCTGCTATGTACATTACACCTATAGATGCTATATATTTATCTGCCAGTGCAAAAACATAAAACTCATAGAAAGTTAATCTCGGCACATTCACAGGGCCTGCACTTGTTATTGTCAGAGTTTTGTTAATTGTATAATTAGTGTCGTAAAGCCCCGATGGCAGCTTAGTATCGTAGTACATTGTTGTAATATTGCCATTTTTCGTATGGTTTAAATTGGAATAATGTACAGTTTTATTATATATTCCACTGGAATATATGTACAGGTATGAATTATTCAAAGATCCTGTGTAATTTGTGGTGATCGTAATATTGTAGTTATGATCTACACCTGAGAATGGCGTTATAGATGTCTTTAAGGAAGTCCCGTTTATATCACTGGTAGTTACGCCGTTTAGATCATAAACGTAGGTAGAGTATATGCCGGCAGATATCATAAGTACAACAAGTAAGATTACTATGCCCCCGAATAGCCTTGGCTTGAATCTGTACATGCCAAAGAAATGCATCAACAGGAAAATTACAACGGGAATTGAAAAAATAAGCAGAATTAGAAAAGCGTAAAACAAGGATATTGTGAATATCATAAGGGAATAAAGTATTGATATTAATGGTATGAATATTCTATTGTGATCTGTTAGGAATTTTCTTGCCTGCATTATTTTTTTGTAGTGTGTTATAATATAAATATTTTCCATCATTTTTCCACTGTGCATCTATAATGTGGATGAAGCATGCCTCTTAACTATGCAGAAGACTGATATTATCAAAAAAAATCCGGAATATGCCGGTATCGCCAGGCAGAACACAGATAAATTTATATTGCTACAGAAATTTCACCTGATCGGATTGTAATATTGCATAATATCTGGAAAACATAACAGTGTGTAATAATATAAATATCATATTAATATCATTTATTGTGTACGACGTAATTGTTTCAGGAGCAGGACCTTCCGGTTCATATCTTTCATACCTGCTTTCCAGAAATGGGTATAAAGTTCTGCAGCTTGAGGAACACAGGGAAGTTGGCAAACCCGTTGAATGCACGGGGCTTGTATCTGAAAGGGTATTTAAATATGTCAATTCACGGTCAATGGTAAATGAGGTCCACGGAGCAAACGTTTTTTTCCCGAATGGCAAGAGCATACACATATCGAAGGGAGAGAAAACAATAGTTATGTACAGGGATGACTTTGACAAGGATGTTTCTGCAATGGCTATAGGTGCAGGGGCAGACACAAGGATAAATGCAAGGGTGCTTGATGCCAAGGTTAACGATTCATACGGAGAGGTAAAATACAGGGAGAATGGTGAAATTAAGTATGCCAGGGCCAATATAATAGTTGGTGCTGATGGTGCAAACAGCAGGATAAGACTTTCACTCAATTACGAAAGGCCAAAAAAAATAATTTCAACTTACCAGGTTGATTCCTCTTTCCACCTCGATGACCAGGACGATGTAAATGTTTTCATCGGTTCCGAGAATAGCAAGGGGTTTTTTGGATGGGCAGTCCCGTCAGGAGAAATTACAAGGATAGGCGTGGGAGTTGACCATGTGACAGCCATAAAGTATTTCAGGAATATCAATGTAAAATTCAACAGATCCCAGATACTTGGAATAAATGCCGGGCCAATACCCATCAATTATCTAAGCAAAACCTATGGAAACAGGTCATTGCTTCTGGGCGATGCTGCAGGAATAGTTAAGCCATTATCTGGTGGTGGCATATATACAGGAATAATTTCGGCTAAAAACGCATATACTGCAATAGATCAGAGTTTCAATAGAAACAATTTCTCGGAAGATGCATTAAAGGCTTATCAGAAACTCTGGAAGCGTGAAATTGGCAGGGAACTTTTTATAGATGCAAAAATTCAACAATACTTTTCAAAGATAAGCACAAACGATACCCTGCTGAATAAAATATATGATACTATTAACAGGGAAGATATTATACGCAGGATAAATTCCCTGGGTGACATAGATTATCCAGCGAAAGTTGTGTTTTCAATACTTATGAGAAAACCACAGCTGATAAAATATTTCCTGTTCGGCGGATGATAGGCTTTTAGCAAATAGTATTAGAAAACATTGAATTTCCGTATAATTTATAGTTAATAGTCGCCCGCATAAAAAATATATGGCTAAATTAATTAGGCATGAAATATTAAAGTAAAAATGCAGGGCAAAGTGCTATATTTTATGCTTCTAATCTCTGTTGTGGTGATCTGGGGTGCAACATTTCCGATAATGAAACTTTCACTTCAGTATATAAGCCCTGTGATGCTTCTGTCTTTCAGGTTTATCCTTTCAGCTGCACTCATGCTGCCCATAGTGTTTAAAAATAAAATGTTAATTGAAAGAAAGAACGTAATACTTGGAATTGTGGGCGGCATATTGCTTTTTCTGGCATATTATACACAGACAGTTGGCCTTGAATACACAACATCATCCCAATCAGGGCTTATCACAGGCATGTATGTCGTTTTGCTGCCAATCATATCGCTATTATACCTTAAAATCAAATTAAACAAAGTAGATGTTATCGCTGTTAGTATTGGCTTCATAGGGCTTATACTCATGTCATCGCTAAAATTCAGTTCAGCATATACCTTCGGAGACATACTTACCTTCTTCTGTGCCATTTTTTATGGGCTGCAGACCGCATATGTATTTAAATATACAAAATACCTTGACAGCATGGTTTTCACATTTTACCAGTTATTGATGGTTGGAGTTTTATCATCAATATTTGTTCCGTTTAGCTGGGAACCTTCCGGGCTTTTGAAACCCATAGTCATTTTTACAATAGTATTTACTGCCCTCTTCGCCAGTTTCTTTGCCATATTAATAAATACGAGAGTCCTGCAATACATAGAACCAACTGCAGCAGGAGTAATATATGTTGGGGAACCTGTATTTGCAGTTATATCATCCATACTGATCCTCAAAGAAATTCCAACTATGGATATAATACTTGGTGGCATTATCATAGTGGTGGCAATGCTGATTGAAACATTGCATAAATACGTAGAAACAAAGAATTCTATAAATATTCCACAATAGCCTATATATTACTATATAATTTATATGGAAAATATTTATTCATGTAGTGACTATATTTCTATGAGAATATGGATAATAAAAATGAAGGTAATATAAGTGCAATAAACCAGGCACTGGATAATGCCACAGGAAAGTTCCACTTCAGAACTTTTCTGACAGCAGGGATGGGATTTTTCACAGATGCCTATGATTTGTTTATTATAGGAACGGTGCTCGCAATACTTCCAATGATTGGATGGCACCTTACAAAAACAGAAATAGCCCTTATAGGGTCTGTGTCACTGATAGCTGCTGTACTTGGTGCGCTGGCATTTGGCAGATTGCTCGATTATCTTGGCAGAAAGGCTATTTATGGCCTGGAACTGGTATTGCTTGTAATTGGTGCTTTAGGAAGTGCATTCCTATCGTTTAAAAACCCCTACGCTTTAATGGCATGGAGATTTTTGCTGGGAGTAGGCATTGGCGGTGATTATGCAACATCTTCTGTTATAATGGCAGAATATTCCAATATGAAAACAAGGGGAAAATATGTTGGAATGGTATTTTCAATGCAAAGCATAGGTTTAGTAGTTTCTTCATTGCTTGCCCTTACATTTTTACTGAGCACGAAGATTATTCCACTGGCAGACGCCTGGAAAATAATGCTTTCAGTAGGAGCCATCCCCGCTGCAATAGTAATTTACTACAGAAGAAAAATGCCTGAACCACCGAGATATACTGTTGCAAAAGGGCGTGCTGCGGAGGCTTCAAAGAATCTTAAATCCTATACCGGAATAGATGTAGCTGTCTCTAAAAATAAAGAGGAGGTAAATGCTCCATGGTATACCCTCTTTAAGGATAGAAAATTCCTTATTACATTAATAGGGACAGCAGGAGCATGGTTCTTAATGGACTGGGCATTTTACGGAAACTCCATAATGGCAAGCAGAATTTTCGCAACCATAATAACACAGACCGGATTGTCTGGCTTAATAAGATCTACGGAATACTCCGCCATAGTGTTCATTGGATTTGCCCTGCCAGGGTACTGGCTGGCAACATTTACACTGGATAAACTTGGAAGAAAGCCGATACAGATAACGGGCTTCATAATGCTCGCGGTAACATACGGAATACTTGCATTATTTCCTATACTGGATACCCCTTCATTTGTGGTGGAGTTCATTGCAGTGTATGGTATTAGCTATTTCTTCATGATGTTCGGGCCAAATGTTACAACATTTGTCTTCCCATCAGAGGTGTTCCCTGTAACAACAAGAGGGTTTGGTACAGGCATATCTGCGGCTGGAGGAAAAACCGGAGCTTTTATAGGCACATTTGTTGATGTGTTTATAATAGCCGCTGGGCTTTCATCACTCATGACTGTACTTGCAATATTTTCAGTATTAGGCGTTATAGTAACAATACTGTGCCTGCCAGAACCGAAGGGAAGGGCAATGGAAGAGATTTCCAGGGAAAAGGAATATACTAAAACTATAAATTAAATATATATTTTAATTTGAATATTCATGATATTTAATTTTTAACGCCTCAAAAATTTCAACACATATTTTATTTATTAATACAGCGAGTTTTGATTGCCCTAATCCGGAAGCGGGCAGGGATAATTTATAAACCTAATATTTTAGGGATGATACTTATAAGGGCATAACAACTCATCTGGTATGCCTGATCCTATAGCCTTGAAAAAGAAGGGGGCAGGATTGCCAGTACAGCATCCGCCACGCATAGTATACATTGGAATATTGCTTTCCGCACTTTCGCTTGCGGCCGGGTTTTTAACTGGCATTGCTGCACTGGCGGTAAATAATGGTTATCCATCGATTATACCGCTGGCAAATGGAATTACTTTCCATCCTGATTTGATGGTATTTGGAGCAGTGGGCGGGCTGCTGATTTCAGAAAAACTTGAACTTATGGAAAAGTTTCCACTCATAAGAAACATTCCAATTTCCAGGCCAATCGTAGCTTTTCTTTTCGGCGGGGTTTTTATATTGTCCTTAGGAATTTTATCCAGTTATGAAATAGCAAGATATGCAGGGCTTCTGCTGGTGGTTGCAGCATCTCTCCTCTTTTTGCTGTTTATGTCAAGCAATGCAAATCATGGCGATAAACGGATAAAGCTGGTGTTCGCTGCAGCTATTGCTTCCATGTTTCTGGCTGCCATAGGAAACATGAACTCCCTGCTATACAGTAATATGAAGCTTACATTTCTTGCCCTGCTCTTCCCTATCCTTTATATTCTCGCAGAGAGGATGGAACTTGGATTTGTACGTGGAATGGGTGCCCGTATAATGGCACTCCAGGCTTACATAGCTTGGTTTGCAGTCGGCATGGCATTTGTATCTGTTGAGGTTCCGGACAAATTTATCAGCCGCTTCGCCATGGTTCTTTCTATCATTCTTGTAGCTATACTAACCGGTATTTCTATCAAATTTGACCCTGCTTTCAGGAAAATAAAGAGAAATGGCAGATTCCAGCATTTCATGCGTGCCGGGATACAGATTTCATTTTTCTGGCTTGCACTTGGCCTCATCCTTTTCATGTTGCAGGCAATCATCGGGCATGGTTATCTTGACCCTGCCACACATTCCATAGCCATTGGCTTCATCGGAAGCTTTATTGTGGCACACAGCCCGGTAATATTTCCGCTAACATTCAAGAAAAAAGCAATTCAGGAAAATGTTACATTCCTCCCCCTGATTATGATAACCATTGCAAATGTATCACGGGTTTTTGGCGATTTAGCTATACCCTACACTTCATTGGGTGAAACATTTTCCTATGTCTCTGGCTACCTGCTCCTGTTTGCAATTCTTTTATTTGTTTATAATATCAAAAAAATTATGGTTAGCCCTGACTGAGCCGGGATGCGCGCAGTGTGCATAAACCATAATAATTTATTTCTGAATTTCACCCTAAAAATACAGGGATTTTGTTATTATGGCATCATTTAATTGGGGAATATGGGAAATATAAAAAATAATTACATAGAAATTGATATCAGGAATATAGCTCCAGGTGAGAGGCGTGGCAAAATTTTTGAACGGTTCCTTGCACTAGGGCAGGGGCAGGAACTGCATGTTATTGCAGACCATGATCCGGTACACCTTCTGGGAAGCATGAAAAGCCATAAATTGCCTGTAGATGTGGCAGCTTACAGGACATTAACAGATAAAGATGGTACATTCACAGGAATTTTTAAAAAACTTGAACATGAAAATGTCAATGAAAACTTTCTGGCAACAGACATTGACCAGGAAAGAAACTATCTTCCAGATAGGTTTAATCCCGTTACCGTATACACAGGGGAGAATTACAGGGTTATTATAACCTATATTAAGGCAGGCCAGTTTATTCCTGTGCATTCTCCATCCACAGACCTCATATTCTCTGTATTTAAGGGAAACGGGAGCATGGTTGCTGGAGACAGGGAAATAAACATACACCCCGGCAGCATTGTAATAGTACATGCCGGAGAAAAGCGCGGGGTCTTCGCAAACACCGATATGGAAGCTTTTCATGTAGTCTCTCCAGTACCGGATGAAAAGGACCATCTCGAGGTAAAAGAAAAACTGGAATCGAAGAAATATATTTGAACATGTTCAGGTTAATGAGGTAATTAATTATGAAATCAAGTGTGGAAAAGAGAATGCAGGAGAGAATAGACGTGAAACTTGTGCTGAGATTTATTGCAACCAGTTTCGTCTATTTTCTAGCAGGATTGGTAATTTTTGCCGTGAATCTAATATTTTCGCTTAACATGCATCGTGATCCTATTTTCGTTATGTGGCTCTTTGGCGGTGTGGTGATGATAATATTTGGCCTTTCATACATGTTTTCATCCGGAATCGCAAAAAATAGTGCGATGGCCAACAATACTGTGCATATAGAGTATATACTGTTAAATATAGGTGTAGTGCTGTTTTTTCTAGGGTTCTCGCTTTTCCTTGGATTTTCAGGGGTAGGAAGCTATGGGATCGGAAAACCACTTGCCATAACAGGCCTTATGGCTATCATTGTCTCCATGCTGATCCATCTGATCAACATATTTGTAATGATTTCCAGAGACCCGTATAAAAACAAAAAACATGGTTCTCCATGATTAATTGTTACTGTGGATACCTGTAACCTGTTATCTCTCTTTTCCCTTAAAATAAGATGAGATAATATTCTTTTCAGCCCGCCTTAATATTTCAGCAAGTGTGACATAAGAGACATTGAGCCGGGTGGAAAGCCCTTCCAGGTTAATTTTTTTAGGATATTCAAAGAATCCAAGTTCAAATGCTGTTCTTACTACATACTCCTGCCTGGCTGTTATATCATTCTTTTTTGATAATGCCCTTTTTCTGAGAATTTCAAATTTAATGCCATCAGATTCCAGCCTGTCAGTAAAACCATTTATTGTTGCCTCGTCGGGGACGAGCAAATTCATTCTGATATTGCCTGAATCATTGCTATATGCGGCTGTAAGGAACAGATCCCAGTTCAATATTGTACTGCATATGCTGCATTCGTGTGCATCAACAATTGCAGTTGCATGGCTGGTATCAACTATGGCAAAGTTATTTCCAGCTGTTTTTGTCCTGCTTTCCATTTCATGTGAAAAATTTTCCATCTTCCCTTCAGGAAGAAATATTTCTAAAAGGTCCATTGCCCCATTCCTGCCCATGCGGATATCCCTGATTTTAATGCTGGCTGAATGTGTTTTAACAATATCCTTAATCCATTCCACTGGCTCCCTGAATTCTATATCCAATTCTATCAAAACTGTCCCGCGATTAATTTCAAAATAGGTAATAAATTTATACTAAACTCCTAATCCTTTATAAAATTTTCAAATATTGTTTTATCTCCATTTATTTTAGTATCTATATTTGTGAATACATTTGAATTGTAAAGTGATTCTATATAATTTTTAAATTTAAGTTTGTCGGGTTCCCTTCCATAGAGTTCACCATACTCTTTCCGGAGGTCTTCACTGCTTATCTCCATCATATGCCCTGCGAGGCTGCACAGGGAATAATATGAATATGCTGTCCTGAGGTATGGCTTCAATGATGAAATGCCTGATATATATAAAATCCTGTGTGACATGACGTATGAAAGCAGATTTTCTATGCCTTCGCTGGCTACTGCATCGAATTCCGGGCCCGGTTCTATTATGCATGCACCGTATTTGTATTCGTAACTAAATATTGCAAGGTCTCCTACTTCATTGAAATATTTCAGGCGTTTCGCATCACTTTTTTTATCAGATACCAGTATCAGCCTTTTCTTTTCCACCAGTTCCCGGAGTATTTCCATGACAGGCGTAAGCGACATCTGTACTTCCCCGATTCTTGAAAGATTGGACGCTATAGATTCAAGCAATTTAGCCTCTCCTGCTGCTGTCAGGGATGATTTAACATCCTCAAGTAGTTTAATCGCAGTCTTTCTGTCCGGGCCGGTAAAATTTGCCCTGCCATTAACCTGTTCTGCAGAGATATAAAATATGTGGCTGAATTTTCTAATTAATAATGTGTTTCCAAGTATTTTTTGCTGGAAAACATCAATATAAGCATGCAATTTTTCTATATTTTCAATGGAATCCGGGTCCACAGCAACTGAACTCCCGTAGATTTCTGACACAAATGTATTCATGAGCGAAATTAAAGTTTCAATATTGTCATTTCCCTGTTCGTATTTTTTTGTTATATAGTTTTTTATTTCAAGCATTAACACACCTAATACTCGTTCAATGAACGCAATTCCTCTCCATTCCTTGCAAGCACATTCGCATACACTATCTTTATCCTGCTTCCCAATTTTTCACAGTATCCTGTAAATTCATCTATTTCCATAGCCTTTACTTTATCTCCAGTGCGTTTGTAAAAATCATTAATGCCGGTTTTTAATTCCACACCCTCAAAGCCAGGAATTAATAGTATTTTATCCCGGTAAATAAAGGCAGTAAAATAATACATGATATTTTCCGGAAGGTTATTATTGATAACCTCATATTTAACCAGTGGGCCTATAAATTTATATGGAAATCCCATAACAACCGGCCTTCCCTTCTCCATATAATTTATCGCTTTGCCAATGTCATTGTCCTCACTAAGAGAAAAATAAAACTCTTTTATTTTCATTTTCCGCAAATTCCTATTTAATATTGCAGATATGCCTGAAAGGGTTGTATTATCTGCCAGAAATCCAAAATATTCATTAAAAGATAATATGCTATTTATGTTGTTTATTCTCATAATGTAGTTATTCGCATGTGTATATTTGTATATTTGAGTGTGCATAGTTATCCATAGGCTGGCTGCGAATGAAGCCTGGGGGTCCTTATTGCTTTTAAACCATATTACTGGAAGTTCGTCTGGCATATTTATATTAATATTGTTTTTGAATATTTAAAATGTTTCATAAAATTAAGGCAAATCCCGATAGGAAAAATCAGTTTTTCAATATTTTCATTTTTACTATTTCCATTGCATCGTGATATGTTTTTGTTGTTTTCCAGATATTTATAAAAACTATATCGCCTATATTCTTCCTTATTGCCTCCATATGCAGATCCCTGTCATCAACATATACAACCCTCTGCACCGGAATTTCAACACCCTCTTTCTTCAGCAGGCTTATAAGCTTGAGCAACCGCTGGTCCTTGTCCGGGGTCTGGTCTGTGGAGTTATAGTCGAAAAGGTTGCATATGCCAAATGTTTCAAGTGCTTCCTGGGCATAATCCTTTCTGTTCCAGCTCAATGTTGTCGTTATAGCACCATTCTCACGTGCCCATCTTATAAAATCCAGTGCTTCCGGAAACAACGTTACTGTAACATTATCCTGATTTCCTATGCTATTCGAGTCCAGGCGTGTATAAGGCGGGTTAACTCCTGAGATATTTAAATGATCCCATACTGTGCCATCCAGATCCATAGCCAGAATCCATGGTCTAATCATCCATTAGGTATTGCAATAATTAAATAAATATATCGTAAAAAATATTGAAAATATGCGATAAATTTTAAGGGAAAATTGAAATTATATGTGATAGATATAACCCGGGTTAGTGGATTATCGGAAAATATCTAAATTCAGGTTATGCCATGCCTTTATGATATCCCATGCATTCTGAAGTTTTATTAAATATTAAAATTGATAATCAGGGAACTAAAAACTACCGCAAAATTGAAAATAAAAACCCATAAAAACCGCAATTTAGATATAATAAAAGCGAATGTTTTGTTATGATAGAAAATATAGATGTATCAGAAGTTAAAAGTGATACTGAATTTAAAGAAGCTATAGAAATATATGAAGAAGCTTTTCCTGAGGGGGAGAAAAGGCCGGTGGAAGATATTAAGCGGAATATTGAAGAAAATAATGAAAAAATGTTTATCGCCAGGCATAATGGAGATCCTGTATTATTTTCAATGATCTGGCCTGTAGAGAATACCGATTTTTTATTTCTGGATTACATAGCTGTTGGTAAAAATTACAGGGGGCAGGGCGTAGGTTCCATTTTTCTACAGAAAATATTCGATATAAGTGAAAACGTAAATTATAACCATATGATATTTGAAGTTGAAAATCCTGAAGAGGGCGACAATAAAAAACAGAGAAGTGAAAGGATTAAATTTTACAGGAGGGCTGGCGCAAAAACTATGACAGGATTCAAATACTTTTTGCCTCCAAGGAACGGCAGTAAATCCCAGGAAATGAAATTGATGATGATTTCAAGGAAAAATATAGGGAAGGTGAATGGAAAAAGGATTCAATCCACACTTTCACAAATTTATACACACATATACAACAGGAGCAGCAACGATAAAACCCTTAACGGGATACTGGATGATATACCTGAAAATATCACCCTTGAATAATCATAGCTTATTAATGCCTTCGTGGACTTTTACCGCTATGCCATTCCTGTAAAATCCCATCTCTTTGCCGGACACAGTTGCATGCCCTACTGCATAAAGATCTCCTGAAGCGCTGGTTACCATTACATCATTCCCGGCTATTATTTCCCTGTCGCAATCTTCTACAAATTTGAAAAATACGTTATATCCCTGTGAATTGAATTCACCGCTGTCATCTGTGACTATTACACGGGATGCAGGAAAATCCAGCATATCATTCAATAATTTGCCACCATAAATTGAGAGCGTTAAAAATCCATCATTTCTCATTGTTGCTATTATTTTTTCTCCGCGTTTTATATTCCTTATATGGCCTGTGGCCTTTGATTTTATTATTTTATCTGAATTTGCAAAAAGATTTTTCCGGGTTTTGAACTGTAAATGGAAAACCTCATTTATTTTTGAATGACTATAATTTCTGATTTTTTCTCTGCCGGTTATTGAAGGGTCATAAAATGATATATCATTGTTTATGGATTTCAGCCATGCTATATAGTCATCACGGTAAATTTTATCCAGTACCCCTGACGGCACCATCTGGCTAACCGGATATGTGTTTTCCAGCTCCATGGGTATAAAAATATCATTCCATTCTATGAGAAAGTTATAGTCTGTGGTTTCATATGACCTCAGTATATCATCAGAAACGGGAAATCCATGCCTCCACTGGCGGTAACTTACAAGAACCGTTTTTTTACCGTTGCTTATATAGTCCTCTGTGAATTTTACAAGGCGTTTTATGAAGGTATTTTTATATGTAGAAGAGTTGAAAAAATATAAGGGGGATTTAAGGGAAATATTCCAGAACGGCTCTAAATTGTGATCAAGCATTTCCAGATAAGCCCTGTAAAGTGCAGGATGCGCCATAGATTTTTCTTCCACATACTGGTAAAGGGTGTTTTCATATATCCTTTCCTTTATTTCTGTTATTTCGTTGAAAATAGCTTTAAGATTATGGAGCGATAACAACTTTAGCCGGGTTTTTTCATCGGCTTTGATCAATTCGACAGGAGAATATTTATTAAAAAGCGGGCTCCATTCAGGGAAGTCACGTATTTCCTTCAGGTTTCTTGTACCTTCTGTATAAAGCACCCTGTTGTCCTTGGCATATTTAATATAGGAAGCCGAATCAAAAATATCAACGCCCAGCAGAACGGAAAATGCAAAAAACATGGGATGCCCCCCACCGAATAGATGCACAGGTTTTGAAAAGTCTGAATTTAGCTTTGAATTTATTATTATATTTACAAGGTCGCTATATCTGTAAGATTCAAGGAGTGGAACAACTCCGCCAATGGGGAGGTAGGATGCTTCTGACATGAGTCTGGCTGATTCCCTCCTCAGGTCAGGGTATATTGAACCCTGTATTGGCCCGGCAATTATGGAATCCGGTGTGTTTACCTCCTGTAGCCTTCTGGATGTTTCGTATACTGCTGCCTTTGCCTGTTCATAGCTATCCTGGGGCTTGGTAAATATATCAAGTATGGTTATTATATCGCTTCCAATATCCTTCTGGAACTGCACAATTTCTTTGTTGCCATATTCTATATCGCCGTATACATAACTCTGAAACGTGCCTGAATCTGTCATAATCGGGCCATCAAAATTTATTAGCCTGTGCACTCCGTGTTTAAGCGCATCCTGTTCAAGTGATGCTGTTCTTTTAATAATGTAACTATTTGTAATAACTGCCTGGACTCCAATAGATTTTAATTCTTCTTTGGTCAGGAAATTTAGATTTGGATTTATTACGGGCATTACGGTTGGAGTTTCTATATCTCCATGAGGAGTTGAAAATTTACCTATTCGCGCAAGCCCTTCCCTGAAAAACATCTGCATTATGGCTAATTTTTACATGATATTTAACTATTGGTCGATATTTGCGTGGTACTATAATCACGGGAAAAATTATAATAAATATTAAACCATTAAAAATAATGAAAGCTTATGTTTTAAAAGAGCCAGGGGTGCTTGAATTAATCAATACAGAAGCCAGGAAGCCTGATACTGGCGAAGTTCAGATAAAGACCAGGGCATGTGGCATATGTGGTACAGATTTTCATGCATACAATGGAAAACACCTTGCTGTCAAATATCCGGTGATTCCCGGGCATGAGTTAAGCGGGGTTATTACCTCAATAGGTAAAGGTGTAAAATCATTTATGCCTGGAGACAGGGTAGTTGTTGATCCAAATATAACATGCGGGCAATGTGAATACTGCAAAGGAGGGAAGGAAAATTTCTGTGAAAATATAAAAACTGTTGGCATAAACTATCCAGGAGGATATGGCGAGTATGTCACTGTTCCGGAAAAGGTAGTTTATAAAATTCCTGATACTATGAGTTTTGAAGCCGCAGCAATTGTTGAACCTGTAGCATGCATAATACACGCTTTTGATAATACACATGTCCCCCTTGGCGGGTCAGCTATAATTTCAGGCACTGGTTTTATTGGCCTTGCATTTTTACAGATATTGAAGGGCATGGGATATTATCCTGTATACACCATGGACACTAATCCTACCAGAAACTTGCTGGCTAAAAAATATGGTTCTGATAAAATATACACGTGCATAGATGATTTAATGGAAAGCGATATTATAGGAAAGGCAAACGTTGTTGTTGAAGCTACAGGGTCCAATAGCATACTTTCTAAAACAATTGATATGGCTTCGCCTTCCGGAAAGATCTTCGCATTTTCTGTGTATCCACCCGGTGAAAAAATTGAAATTGAGTCAAATAAAATATATAGCAAGGAGATATCAATCTTCGGAGATTTCGTAAATCCGTATACAATGAGGAAAGCAATTAATATGATAAGCTCCGGGCTTATAGATTATTCAGGGATGGAAGACCCTGTAATAAAAATTAACGATATTGGAAACCTCTTCCAATCTGGACAGAAAAATTTTATAAAACCTTTGATATATTATGAATGATACTGCATATTCTGGCTTATTTTTTCCAGTATGGTAGATAATTTTTCTACATCATCCTCTGGCAGGGAGGAAATGGAATCACCGATAATCGTTTTAATCATTTCCCCTACCTTATTATAAATTTTCAGCCCTTCATCTGTTATCTCTATGTTTATTACACGCCTGTCCTGGCTGCTATGTACCCTCTTTACAAGGTTCCTTTCTTCCAGGCCATCCGTTATATCTGTGACCCACCCCTTTGCAAGTGATAGGGTATCGGCCAGATATTTCATATTTTTTGGTTCAGAATGGACAAGATGAAGTATTTTATAATCTACCATGCTGAGGGATAGAGATGAAAGATGGGATTTTATCCTTACTGCGTATTCTCCCAGTATGCTGTCAAACAGAGACCATATATTCAATGCATTATCCATGAATTCATCTCTTCATTTTCACTGCCTTGTCTGGCAATTCAGACTGATCTTTTGCTGATTTCTTATCGGCTTTCGTTTTCTTTGATTTGCTCAAGGGCTCACGTAGTATGGATATTATGGCACCTGCGAATACTATTGCAGCTCCAACGTAGAACACAATATGGAGCGACTTGATGAATGCCGGAGCAAAGATTGTGGGGAACCATGTCCTTGCCTCTATAATATGCTGTGCACTGGTTGGTATAGAGGACACAACATGCGCTGGCAAAAGCCCCAGAATAACTGTACCTGGATTTATTCCAAGAAGAGCAGCGAATATTGCCTCTGTCGGTGGGAGTTTTGACATTTCTCCAGCCAGTGTACTCCCGCCACCGGCAGATATCACAGCAGATGAAAGTGTGTGTGGCAGTGAAGTTGTTAAACCGAGTATCAGTATTGTAAAGAATATTCCCATACTGGCAGTTGTGCCTACATTTCTGAGGGTTGTTAGCATTCCTGATGCCGAACCCCTGACATCAGGAGAAACAGATGACATGACTGCGGCTGTATTTGGTGCCGTGAACATGCCCATTCCAGCTCCGAAAACAAACAGGAGTATGCCCATGAATATGTATATGAAATCGGCAGGAAGAAGAACAAGCAACAGAAGAGCTATTCCGGAAACTATTAAACCAAAAGATGCAAGCCATCTCTGGCCGTGTCTGTCAGAAAATCTTCCTGCTATGGGCCCGAAGATACCCATTGCAATGGTCATTGGAAGCATGTATATTCCTGCCCAGAATGGCACTGATGCATAGTGATAGCCGTGTATTGGAAGCCATATGCCCTGGAAGAGAATAATTATCATAAACATAAAGCCCATCATTCCCATGCTTGATATCATTCCGGCGAAACTTCCTGTAGCAAATCCCCTAATCTTGAAAAGGCTCAGATTGAACATTGGCTGCTTTACCTTTCTCTCCACGAAGGGGAAAAGTACCAGCAATACGGCGCCTATTATCAATGCAGCAATTACCCATGGATTTCCCCATCCCATAGGGCTTGATTTATAAGGTGCAATACCATAGGTGACACCGACCAGCAGTATAATTAGCCCTCCGGCAAATGTAATATTTCCGGGAATATCAAGCTTCTGCTTGATTTTTGGTGAGGTTTCCTTCAATTTCAGGTATGACCATACTGTTCCCAGAATGCCAACAGGGACGCTCACTAAGAATATGTATCTCCAGTTAATTGTAGCAAGTATTCCACCTACAACTATGCCTATGCTCATCCCGGCAGTAGCCGCTATGGCGTTTATTCCCAGTGCAAAGCCACGTTCCTCTTTCTTGAAATTATCTGTTATTATAGCGTAACTGTTTGCGAATATGAAGGAACCTCCAACAGCCTGGACAATTCTAAAGAATATCAGTTCCAGTGCTCCTGTATCTCCCTTTCCAGGAGTTAAATAAAGCAGTATAGAACCTATAGTAAATATAAGAAATCCTAAATTGAATAATTTTACCCTGCCGAATATATCTGATAATCGCCCTATAGTAACAAGCAATACGGCCGTTACTATCATATAACCCATAAGTATCCATAGTAAATAGACAAATGAATTTGATTTTAAAGGATCAAGATGAATGCCGCTAAAAATTGCAGGCAATGCTATGATTAGAATGCTCATGTTAATTGTAGCCATCAGCACGCCTATTGTGGTGTTTGATAACGCTACCCATTTTTCTTCTACCATGACAGTGAATTATTTTTAATTATTTAAATGTTATTTTACGAAATTATTTACCAATAAATGTTTGCTTATTAAATTAATAATATATTTTTATATTCTATAAAATAGCAAACAGGCATCAGATATTATTCATATTCCTATTATAAATCACATTTAATCAAGAAGACACATATGGTGTGTTTTTTATCTGTTACTTCTAAATATGTATAAAGTAAAAATAATAAAAAACATATTATCTAATTATTGGCTGCGTTATTTAAGCCATCACGTGCTACCAGCAATAAAATTCCGGTTAGTATCCCGCCAAATATTAATGCCATTATTCCAAAAAGAACGCTATCTTCATTAAGTGCCTGTTCGTAATCTCCACTATCGATGTATTTCCTGATTTTATTTATTCTAACCATTATATATACGTCTATCAAAAGGAATACAATGAAAACAACTAATGGTATAATAACAAAGAGGGCAGTTATAGCCAATGCACTGTATAAAATTATAGCTATGACATAAATTATAACAGCAATGATTGAAAATGCAAAAGCTATGGTTATAAGTGTTGGCGCACTTCCTGCGTTTCCAGCCTGAATTTTGCTTTCATGTATGTCCTCTATAGTAGTCGTCTCATTATTTAAATTAACAGTGTAATATTTTTGTTCATTATTTAAAATAATAGAAGTATTAACATGCCAGACTCCATTTCTCAAATTTGATGATTTTATAATAACATCGGTAACATTAAACTGTCTCTGTATTTCATTTTTCGCCATTTCTATGGCTTGATTTACATCCATATTAATATATAATACAGATATATAAAAATATTTGGTAATAATTCGTTCCCATAAAATTGCCCGGACTCAATTCTGAATGAAAATTTTCCATTTTATTTTATCTTTGCCAGACGAATTCAACACAATCACTTTTCCAGGATGATTCTCCTGTTATGGTCGTATAATGCACTGGTACAATATCCTGCGCGTTACAGCTGAAGCCATAACACCATACTCATTGATTTCAATAGATTCATTGAATAAATTTAGACATGGCTTTGCTCCATAACCGGTTATTTATCATAATTTCCCTGTATAAAGATTATTTCATATAGTAATATTCCCCGCTGGCTTTCTGTTGCCGATCCAGTGCACTGTTTAATTTGTTGATTCTCGGGCGCCTCGTTGTTTCATCACGCCTGAATGTTATTCCCAGGTCTTTCAGGAACATGTTCATACCGTCCCTCATTTCCATTGGCCCTCTGGAGTTGCCATTTACACCCTGCTCCCCCTTAAAAACTATAAGTGCATCGGAAATAAGGTCTATGAGGTAAATATCATGGTCAACCACTATTGCGCTTTTCTTATTGTTTTCTATTACACGCCTGATTATCCTTGCCACATTCATCCTGTATGAGGAATCCAGGTGTGCAGAGGGCTCATCAATTAGATAGAGGTCTGCATCGGTGGCAAGGGTCAATGCTATTGATGTCCTCTGGAGTTCACCGCCGGAGAGGTCTCCTATATAGTTATCATATAACTCAGAAACGTTCATGGGCGAAAGGATTTCATTTTTTATGAATACGTCCTCCATTTTTTCCTTCAATGCATTCGACAGTAGTTCATATACAGTTCCTTCGTAATCTGTAGATATGTACTGTGGCTTATATGCTATTTTGAGTTCGTTTTCAACTGACCCGGAATCCGGTTTAATAACGCCTGAAAGTATCTTAACAAAGGTAGTTTTTCCAAGTGCATTCTGCCCGAGGACACCTATGATTTCTTCCCTGTTAATGTAACCCTCTCCGATATTTAAATTAAAGCTGCCGTAACTTTTTTCCATTGCAGTCCATGATGTAACCTTTGTTGTTACTGAAGTCCTTTTGCTTGATTTTACTGTAAAATCTATGGATGTCGGTCTGACCCTTACATTTTCCTCACGGAGATATCCTGATAGAAATGCGTTTATAGCCTTATTTGTGCTCTTTTCCTTTGTTATTACACCGTATGCACCCGGGCTTCCGTATACAAGGTTTACCTGGTCGGCCATCTTGTCCAGTATGGCAAGGTCATGTTCAACTACCATGACAATTTTTGATTGTGAAAGCTTTCTTATTATATCTGAAACCCTTATTCTTTCATTAATATCAAGATATGATGAGGCTTCATCAAAGAGATATATGTCAGCATCTTTCATAAGCGTAATTCCGATAGCAAGCTTCTGTAGTTCACCGCCGGAGAGCTCTTTTACATCCCTTCCAAGGAATGTTTTCATTGAAAGGTCATCTACTATAATATCCATATTGCCATGGTCATTGTCCTTCATTATGTCCCTTACTGTGCCGCTGGCAACGCGCGGTATGAGGTCTACATATTGATTTTTCAGGACAGCTTTTTTTGTCCCATTATAGAGGTCCCTGAAATACTGCCCCATGATGCTTTTCGAAAATCTTTCTATAACGTAATCCTTATCGTTCTTTTTGCTTATATTTCCAAAATTTGGTATAAGGACACCTGAAAGTATATTCATTGTTGTTGTCTTTCCAAGGGCGTTCTGCCCGAGTATAGCATTAACCCTGCCTGTTCCGAGTTCTGGAAGTGAGTATAGCCGGAATGAATCTATTCCATATTGATGTACTATATCCTTGTTTAATTCGTCCGGGACACTTACAATTTTAATTGCACCAAATGGGCACCGGTTCACACAAATACCACAGCCTATGCAGAGTGATTCAGTAATTACCGGAAAATCATCGGATTGCCCTGGAAACTCTATAGTTTTAGCACCACTTCTAACAGGAGGGCAGTAATATCTGCATTCATGGTTGCACTTTTTCGGGTGGCACCTTTCCCTGTCTAAAATCGCAATATGCATTGGTAATCATCCCGGCCTTATTCGCCTGGCTTCCAGTATTCGTCAGGTATCTCACTGTAGATATCAAACCTGCTGTCGTGTTCCACTTTGTTGCTTATATTCATTTCAGCAAGCTCCAGGACACGCAAGACGTTAAGGAGCCAGTAATGGATACGCCATTCCCTTCCATCGAAAAGTGTTGTTTCTTCCCTTTCCGTTTCCAGGATTCCAAGATCTTCCATTGTATAGAAAACATCCCGGTCTTCCGGTTCCAGCATATTATCAATTACCCTTGTGCTATAACCGAAGAAGTTAATAATATGCTCTGCAGATGATTGCGATTCTTCAATACCCATCTTCCGGTTTTGCAAACTTAGCCCATTGCTAATTGCTTTTGAAAGTTCGTCTATTTTCACATATGCCCTGCTTCTTAATTTTGCTATTTCCATGCTACTTGTTGCCATATCAATTCCTCTTTAAAGTAAACATACCTTATTGTACCGCAACTTATAAGGTTATTCAATTTATAATATTGCCATTACTATATATTAATTTTATGTAAAATATAGTGCAATTTACTATATACTCTATATATTGTATATAGGTAATATTTATAATATTTAGGTGACTAATTAGACAAGTGATTCAATGAGTTCAGCCATAGACAGGTCGATGGACGAAGCAAAAACATCGAAATTTCATTATAAAGTATTATTTATTTCAGGGCTTGGATTTTTTACAGATGCATATGATCTTTTATTATAGGTGTGGTGATACTGCTTTTGCCATATGCCGGCTGGCATAATA